>JAHEXN010000326.1 GCA_023252095.1 Actinomycetes bacterium
TGTCAGGTCCTCTACTTGATTCCGGTGATCTTGACCTGGGTGTACTTCTGACGGTGCCCCTGGCGCTTCTTGTAGCCGGTCTTGTTCTTGAACTTCTGGATGATGATCTTCTTGCCCTTGGTGCCACCGAGCACCTCGGCCGTCACGCTGACCTTGGCCAGCTTGGCGGCATCGGTCGTGACGGCGTCGCCGTCGACCAGGAGGACGGCGGGGAGCGAGAGGGACTCGCCGGCGGCCGAGGCCACCTGGTCGATCTCGATGACGTCGCCGACGGCCACCTTCTGCTGGCCGGCGCCACTGCGCACGATTGCGTACACCACGGGGAATTCCTTCGTCGAAAGCCTTGCGGGACTGATGCGCGCGGACGGCGCATCCGAATCAGAGGGGCGCGACACGGAGCTCCGTGTGCACACCGACGGTCAAGTCTACGGAGCCTGACCCTCCTCGGTCAAAACGGGGGCGTCCTCGGACGGCACCGGCTCGGTCACACCCGACTCGGGCTCCGGCTCAGGGGCCGGCGGGACGGGCGTATCGGCGGTCTCCGGAGCCGGCGGGACAGGCGCCTGCGCCTGCTCGTCGACGGAGTCGGCCGGGGTCTCGGACGACACCTCGGCGACGTCGGAGGTCGGTGCGTCGACGGCGGCGAGCTCGTCGGTGGAGCCCTCGTCGGCGACCTTGGCGGGCTGCTGGCGTCCGCGGCCGTTCCGGCCACCGCTCCTGCCTCCGTTGCCACCGTCCTTCGAGGAGTCGCCCTTCGCGCCAGTGTCCTTGGCGTCGTCACCCCCGGCGGCGTCGTCGCGGGAGCCACCGTTGCCGTTGTTGCCGCTCTTGACCTGCTGGCCTCCACCGCTCTGGCCACCATTCTTCGGGCCGTCGGCGCCCTGACCGCCGCGGCCACCGCGCCCGCCGCGACGACGTCCGTCGTCCTTGCGGGGCTCGACCGGCTCGGCGTGCAGCTGCACGCCCCGGCCCTTGCAGTGCTCGCAGTCGGTGCTGAAGGACTCCAGCAGGCCCGTGCCGATGCGCTTGCGCGTCATCTGGACCAGACCCAGCGAGGTGACCTCGGCGACCTGGTGGCGTGTGCGGTCGCGGCCGAGGCACTCGACCAGACGACGCAGGACGAGGTCGCGGTTGGACTCCAGGACCATGTCGATGAAGTCGATCACGATGATGCCGCCGATGTCGCGCAGGCGGAGCTGGCGGACGATCTCCTCGGCGGCCTCGAGGTTGTTCTTGGTGACGGTCTCCTCGAGGTTGCCCCCGGAGCCCGTGAACTTGCCCGTGTTGACGTCGACGACCGTCATGGCCTCGGTGCGGTCGATCACGAGCGAGCCGCCCGACGGCAGCCAGACCTTGCGGTCGAGCGCCTTGAGGATCTGCTCGTCGACCCGGTACTCCGCGAAGACGTCGGACGCGGTGTCGTCCGAGGGCTCCCACAAGGTGAGGCGCTCGGCGAGGTCGTGGGCGACGTGGCCCACGTAGCTCGAGATGTTGTCCCAGGCCTCACGGCCCTCGACCACGAGCGACGAGAAGTCCTCGTTGAACAGGTCGCGGACGACCTTGATGACGAGATCGGGCTCGGCGTAGAGCAGCTCGGGCGCACGGCCGGCCGCGACCTTGCGCTCGATGTCGTCCCAGCGAGCCTTGAGCGACGTGACGTCGCGCGTCAGCTGCTCCTCGGTGGCCCCCTCGGCGGCGGTGCGGACGATGACGCCCGCATCCTCCGGCAGGACCTCCTTGAGGAGGGTCTTGAGGCGAGCCCGCTCCGTGTCGGGCAGCTTGCGTGAGATGCCGTTGTTCTGGCCGCCCGGCACGAACACCAGGAATCGGCCCGGGAGGCTGATCTGGCTCGTCAGGCGAGCACCCTTCTGACCGACGGGGTCCTTGGAGACCTGCACCAGCACGGTCTGGCCCGGCGACAGGGCGTCCTCGATCTTGCGGGCCTTGCCGTTGCCGAGGGTCGACCAGTCGACCTCGCCGGCGTACAGCACGGCGTTGCGGCCGGCGCCGATGTCGACGAAGGCGGCCTCCATGCTGGGCAGGACGTTCTGCACCTTGCCCAGGTAGACGTTGCCGATCAGCGAGGTCTGGGACTCGCGCGCCACGTAGTGCTCGACCAGGACCTTGTCCTCGAGCACCGCGATCTGCGTGTAGGTGTCGGTCGCGGCACCCGAGCCCGCGCCGGAGCCGGTGTGCTGGCGCACGATCATCTGGCGGTCGACGGCCTCACGGCGTGCCAGGAACTCGGACTCGCTGACGATGGGGGCGCGGCGACGGCCGGCCTCGCGGCCCTCACGACGACGCTGCTTCTTGGCCTCGAGCCGGGTCGAACCGGTGACACCCGTGATCTCGTCCTCGGCCGAACGTCCCTCGCGGACCCGGACCACGGTGTTCTCGGGATCGTCGGACGAGGTGGGACCACCCGAGCCGTCGCCGGCCCGGCGGCGGCTGCGACGGCGGCGGGTCGTGCCCGATCCACCGTTCTCGTCGTCGGACTCATTGTCGCCTGCGTCGTCGGACTGGTCGCCCTCGTCGCTTGCGTCGTCGGACTGGTCGCCGTCGTCGTCGGAGCCCTGCTGGCCCCCGCCGGACTTGCGGCGACGGCGCCCACCGCGGCTGCGGCGGCGGCGCTTGGCGGCGCCGCCGTCCTCGTCCTCGGAGTCGTCGTCGGAGTCATCGTCGTCGATGGTCTCGGAGGTGCCGTCAGCGCGCTCGTTGCGCTGGTTGCTTCGGTTCCGTCCACGGTCGCCGTCGGCCGGGGACTCGTCGTCCTCGTCGTCGTCGACCTCGACCGGAGCGCGTCGACGGGCC
>JAHEXN010000104.1 GCA_023252095.1 Actinomycetes bacterium
TCGGGCCTCGGCCTCGGACACGAACCACTCCCGGAGCTCGAGCTCGTCGGCGGTGTAGGCGAAGCGGGAGTAGCCGCCACGCTGGGCGTCCCGCCCCACGTCCCGGACCTGGCGCAGCAGCCGGGTCACGTTCTGCTCCGTCATGTCCGGATCACGCTCCGTCCTCGTCGATGATCGTGACCTCGGCGACGCCGCCGGGAAGTCGGACCGACAGCTCGGCGTCCGTCGCGCTCCCGGCCGCGGGCCACGTGACCTCCGCGCGGCAGTGGCCGCGACGGGTCATGACGTTGAGGGCCACGGTGGGCGCCGCGAGCACGACCGCGACCGCCTGCTCCCCGGCGAAGCGCGCCTGGTCGCCGCTCGCCAGGTTCCGGACCTCGCCGTCGATCGTCAGGCGCACGGGTCCGCACGGCATGAACAGGCGATCCAGTCCCGGCAGCACCGAGAAGTCCGTGTCCTCCGCGAGCGTCGCGACACTGATGCGCCACCTGGTCCGTCCGTCGCGGTCCTTCTCGATCGCGACCTCCCGGGTCGATCCGCGACCGTTGGCCCACGGCGTCGGCCGTACGTCGCACGGGTCGAGCATCAGCGCATCTCGCCCGCACCGACGTAGGGGTGCAGGCTGTTCAGCGGCCGGCCCTCGGCGAAGCGCTCCAGGCGGAAGTCGGACGCCGGTACGTCGGGGTCGGTACTGTCGCCCTCGAGCACCAGGTCGGCCACGAGGTCGCCCACGGCCGGGCTGATCTTGAAGCCGTGGCCGGCGAACCCCGCGCACAGGACGAGGCCGTCGACGCCGTCCACCGGGCCGATGACGGGGTTCCAGTCCGGCGGCACGTCGTAGACGCCCGCGTACGTGTGGGTCACGCTCGGGTCGGGGAACCCGGGAAACCGGTGCATGAGCTTCTCGGCGTAGCCCTCGATGCTCGCCTCGCTCGCGACGTTGGAGTAGCGGTCGGGATCGACCAGCTTGTGGGAGAAGTCGGCGTGGTCGCTGTTGCCGACGAGGAACTGGCCCGAACCCTCGATCCGGCAGTACTGCAGGCTCACCAGGTCGGACACGACCGGCAGGTCGGGCAGCGGCATGCCGGCGTCGACGATCAGGAGCTCGGAGCGGTAGCCCTCGACCGGGAAGTCGATGCCGAGATCGGCCATGAGCTTCTTCGACCACCATCCGGCAGCCACGACCACGACGTCGGCCTCCACGATCTCGCCGGACTCCAGCTCGACACCCGACACGGCATCCCCGTCGGTCAGGATGCGCGCCACCGGCGTGTTCTGCCGGACCGTGGCACCGTGATCGCGAGCCCGACGGCCGAGCTGCAGGGCAAGCTGCGTCGCGTCGGCGAATCCACCCCGCGGCTCGTAAGCGGCCAGCGCGACGTCACCCGTGTGCATCATGGGCCACATCGCGGCCAGCTGGTCGGCGTCGATCAGGTCGACCTCGATGCCCAGGGCCTGGTGCATCGCGATGTTGTCCTTGAGCGGCCCGACGTTCTCCTCGCCCACGATGACGGTGTAGCCGACCTGCCGCAGGCCGACGTCGTCGCCGAGCTCCTCGAGCACGGGGAGGCTGCGCCAGGCCATCGCGGCGATCGAGGGCACGCCGTAGTGCGCCCGGACGATGCCGCTCGACTTGCCCGTGCCACCGCCCGCGAGGGCGTGACGCTCGAGCACGAGCACGTCGCCGAACCCGCGTCCGGCGAGCGACCGCGCGACGGCGAGGCCGATCAGGCCACCACCGATCACGACCGCCTTCTGCCGAGTCACAGCGTGGCTCCCGCGCCCGGGATCCACGACGTGCCGGCGAGCGGGACCCGTGCCATCGCGGCGGCCTCGATCGTGACCGCCACGAGGTCCTCCGGCTCGAGGTGCTGCAGGTGTGCCTTGCCGCAGGCGCGGGCGATGGTCTGCGCCTCCATCGTCAGCACGCGGATGTAGTTGGCCAGACGGCGTCCACCCTCAACCGGGTCGAACCGCATCTGCAGCTCGGGGTCCTGGGTCGTGATGCCGGCCGGGTCCTTGCCGTCCTGGAAGTCGTCGTAGGCCCCGGCGGTCGTGCCGAGCGCTTCGTACTCGGCCTGCCAGCGCGGGTCGTTGTCGCCGAGGGCGATCAGGGCGGCGGTGCCGATCGCGACGGCGTCGGCACCCAGGGCCATGGCCTTCGCGACGTCCGCGCCCGAGCGGATGCCGCCGGACACGATGAGCTGCACCTTGCGGTGCACGCCGAGCTCCTGCAGCGCCTGCACGGCCTGCGGGATCGCGGCGAGCGTGGGGATGCCCACGTGCTCGATGAACACCTCCTGGGTCGCGGCGGTGCCGCCCTGCATCCCGTCGACCACGACGACGTCGGCGCCGGCGTGCACCGCGAGCTTGACGTCGTAGTAGGTGCGCGTGGCACCGACCTTGACGTAGATCGGCTTCTCCCAGTCGGTGATCTCGCGGATCTCGGCGATCTTGATCGTCAGGTCGTCCGGGCCGGTCCAGTCCGGGTGACGCGAGGCACTGCGCTGGTCGACGCCCTGGGGCAGCGTGCGCATGCCCGCGACGCGCTCGGTGATCTTCTGACCCAGCAGCATGCCGCCCCCGCCGGGCTTGGCGCCCTGGCCCAGCACGATCTCGATCGCGTCCGCCTTGCGCAGGTCGTCGGGGTTCATGCCGTAGCGGGAGGGCAGGTACTGGTAGACGAGGTGCTTGCTCTGGTCGCGCTCCTCCGGTGTCATGCCGCCGTCGCCCGTCGTGGTCGACGTGCCGACCTCGCTGGCGCCGCGGCCGAGTGCCTCCTTGGCCCGGCCCGAGAGCGCCCCGAAGCTCATGCCGGCGATCGTCACGGGAGTCTCGAGGTGCAAGGGGTACGTGGCGTTGCGGTCGCCGAGCACGACGTCGGTGCCGCAGCGCTCGCGATATCCCTCAAGCGGGTAGCGGGACATGCTCGCGCCCAGGAACAGCAGGTCGTCGAAGTGCGGCAGGGCACGCTTGGCGCCCCACCCCCGGATGTCGTAGATGCCGGTGTCGGCGGCGCGCTGGATCTCCGCGATGACTGACGGATCGAACGTGGCCGACTGGCGGGGAACCGTCCGGTGCTGGGTCATGGGGTGTGCCTCGGTCTCAGTAGGCCGACGTGTTGTCGACGTGGAAGTGGTAGAGGCTGCGGGCGGAGCCGTAGCGCGTGTACTGATGGGTGTCGTCGTCGTCGAAGCCGGCGCTCTTGAGGAGGGCCGCGAGCTCCTCGTGGTGCTCCGGCCGCATTTCCTTGGCGACGCAGTCGGCGCCGAGCGACGCGACCGTGCCGCGCACGTAGAGCCGGGCCTCGTAGATCGAGTCGCCCAACGCGTCACCGGCATCACCGCGAACCACGAGGGTGCCCGCCTGCGCCATGAAGGCGCTCATGTGACCGATGCTGCCGCCGACCACGATGTCGACGCCCTTCATCGAGATGCCGCAGCGCGCTGCGGCATCTCCCTCGATCACGAGGAGACCGCCGTGGGCCGTCGCACCCGCGGACTGCGAGGCGCTGCCCTTGACCCACACCGAGCCGCTCATCATGTTCTCGGCCACGCCGACTCCGACGTTGCCGTTGATCACGACGTCGGCCGACTGGTTCATGCCGGCCGCGTAGTAGCCGACGTGGCCGTCGATCGTGACGCGCATCGGTCGGTCGAGGCCGACCGCGACGCTGTGCTTGCCGGCGGGGTTGCGCACGACGACCTCGTCGGCGACGAGCTCGGCGTCGTGGAGCGTCGCGTTGACCTCGCGGAGCGTGCTGCTCGCCAGGTCGAGCTCCAGGGGGGTGGTCAGCGCGTCCATGCGTAGATCCTTTCGGGCTCGGGCTCGAAGATGCGGGCCGTCTCGATGCCGGGAAGTCCCACGAGCGCGCGGTACTCCGAGGCCATCGCGACCCAGTCGTCGGTCTCGGCGACGACGGCCGGCTTGCACGCGATCGCGTCGCGCACGACCGCGAACGAGTCGCGGTTCGAGACGAGCAGCGTGTAGAAGCCGTCGAACGTGCGGCACAGCTCCTTGAGCGAGGTCTCGATGTCGAGCCCGTCCTCGAGGCACTGGGCCACGAACCGGGCGCCGACCTCCGTGTCGTTCTCGCTGTCGAACTCCACGCCGCGGGCACGCAGCTCGCGCCGGATCGTCGGATAGTTGTGGAAGGAGCCGTTGTGCACCATGCACTGGTCGGGACCGACCGCGTAGGGATGACAGCCCGCCGGCGTCACGGCCGACTCGGTCGCCATGCGGGTGTGCCCGACGCCCTGCCAGCCGCTGGCCTGCTCCAGCCCGAAGGCGGTGGCGAGGTCGCGCGGGTGCCCGACGCCCTTGAGCACGGCGAGGTCCTCGCCAAAGCCGATCACAAGCGCCTCGGGGGCTGTGGCGCGCACCGCCGCGACGAGCGCAGCGGGGGTCGTGGAGGCGTTGGCGAGGACGGTCGTTCCCGCCTCGACGACCTCGACAGGAGATCCCAGTGATGTCGTGAGTGCACCGGCAAGGGTGTCGACCGGGACGCCCGGGTCGAGGAGCGACACGGTGGCCCGACCGGGCGGCGACCACGTCGGGTCGCCGTAGACCGCGACGCCCGCGGAGTCCGCGCCACGGTCCTGCATCTCGCAGAGCATCCCCGTCAGCAGCTCGCCGAGGCGTGGGTACAGGTCAGGTGTCCGCAGGTGGAGTCCGACGATGCCGCACATGTTCTCTCCTTCTTCTTCGGTCTCGTCGGCTCAGAAGGCCGTGAGGTAGTGCTCGACTTCCCAGGCGCTGACCTGGCTGTGCCAGGTGAAGAACTCCTCGCGCTTGAGGCGGGCGAAGTACGCCGCGACGTCCGGCCCGACGCAGTCGAGGGCTCCGGCGACGACCGGGTCGGCGTCCAGCGCGTCGATGGCGTGGAGCAGCGTCAGCGGGAGGGAGGGGCGGTCGGCGCCGTTGTCGCCTCCCGGCTCGCCCGGGTCGAGGCGGCGCGCGATGCCGTCGAGGCCGGCGCCGATCGATGCCGCCGCCGCGAGGTACGGATTGGCCGAGCCGTCGCCTCCCCGCATCTCGACACGGTTGCCGTCCGGAACCCGCACGAGGTGCGTGCGGTCGTTGCCGCCGTACGTCGGCATCCGCGGCGCCCACGAGGATCCCGACGTGGTCGACACGGCACCGGTGCGCTTGTAGGAGTTGACGGTCGGCGCGACGACGGCCTGCAGCGCGCTCGCGTGCTCCAGGATCCCGGCGATGAACTCGTACGCGACCGGCGCGAGCCCGAGGCCGCGCTCGTCCTCGGCGGACGGGAACAGCGGCTCGTCGTCCTTCCACAGCGAGAGGTGCAGGTGCATGCCGCTGCCGGTGCGGTCGCTGAACGGCTTGGGCATGTAGGTCGCGGTCATGCCGCGCTGCTCGGCGAGCATCGAGATGAGGTAGCGCGCCGTGATGACGCGGTCGGCCGTGGTCAGGACGTCGGCGTACGCGAAGTTCTGCTCGAACTGCCCGTTCCCGTCCTCGTGGTCGTTGGCGTAGTTCTCCCAGCCCAGGGAGTTCATCGCGGTCGACACGGCAGCCAGGTGGTCGAACATGCGCGTCACGCCGCGGGCGTCGTAGCAAGGGCGGGGCGCCGAGTCCGACGGATCGGCCGTGACGAGGGCACCGCGCTCGTCCTTGCCGACGAGGAAGTACTCGATCTCGGCGCCCATGAAGACCTCGAGGCCCTGCTCGGCGGCCTGGTCGATCATCCGGCGCAGGATCACGCGGGGCGCGTACTTCCACGGGACCCCCTCGACGTGAGGGTCGCAGTGCACGAGGGCAAGGCCCTCCTTGACGAACGGGATCGGGGTGAACGAGGCCGGGTCCGGGATCGCCATGATGTCGGGATCCTTCGGCTCCTGGCCCATCGCGCCTGCGGCGTAGCCCGCGAAGCCGACGCCGTTGGCGGCAAGCTCCTCGACCGCCTCGACCGGGACGAGCTTGGCGCAGGGCTTGCCCGTCAGGTCCACGAACAGGGCCAGGATGAAGCTCGTCTCGGACTCCTTCGCCAGGGTCGCGAGGTGGGACGCGCTGGTGCTCATGCTTGCTCCTCCGAGTCTCACGACCGCAGGCTATCTACTGTCGTGAATCAATGTCTACTGCTAGTAGACCTCTCGGATGTTTCGGTGGCGTTGCCTCCCGGTGAGGTTCCGATGTCTGCGACCGGAGGGCGATGGAACGCCACCGCCCCGTCCTGTCGACCAGGGACGACCGCCCTCGCGGAGAGACGCCACCGGCGGTGTGATGCTCCGAAGCAGGCGTGGGCTCAGGCTCGCGCCGCCTCCCAGCGCACCTGCAGCAGCGTCAGCGGTCCGCTCAGCAACGGGATCACCGCCAGGACTCGCGTCCGAGTCGCGAAGCCTCGGCCGAACACGGCCGTCACCGCGACGGCGAGGTACAGCGTTCCGTGGATCGGGCCGAGGACGCTCGTGATCACGTCGTCATGCACCGTGACGAGATTGCCCACCAGCACCACGACGCTGACCAGCTCGGCCAGGGAGAGAACGCCCAGGGCTCGGAGCAGCGGGGTCACGAGTATTCCGCTCCCGGCCGCACGATCATGAGGACGACCACGACGAGCCACAGCAGGTTGAAGATCCCGGCCATCATGCCGAGGCGGCGCAGGCGAGCGCCGTCGTCGGGGGTGCGGAGCGCATCGGCCTGGCCCGGCGCGATGCGAAACGCGAGCAGTCCCCCGGCCACGGCGGTCAGCACCATCGCGACGACGACCCAGACCTCGGTCGTGCGGCCCTGCACCGCGGCGAGGACGAGCCCCACGCCCGGCACGACCAGCGCCAGGGTGCCGTAGGCCCGCGTGATGCGGTGCAAGAGGCGCGCGACGTCCCCGCTGCGCACGCCGGCGTCACCGGAGGTGCGATCGCCAACGGGGGCGTAGCGCGGAAACAGGCTCGCGGCCACGGCGACCGGACCCACGAAGAGGATGCCGGCCACGACGTGGACCGAGAGGAGGAGAGGTTCCATACCTTCAGGCTACCTGAAGGTATGGCGAGGCTCCTCAGGACGGTGCGGCGAACCGCCTCGTCGCCTCGCCCCGGAGCGCCTTGGCGAGGTCCGGATGATCAGCGGTGAATCGCTCGTCCAGGCCCCGCACGACCGCGAACGCCTCGTCCAGGAGCCGTTCGCCGGCGGTCGTGAGCCGGAGCGAGGATGCCGACCCGGCGTGCGCCGTGCCGTCGTCGACGAGCCCCTCGCGCACCAGGCCGGCCACGATGGTGTGCACGCTCTGCACCGTGATCGAGGACCTGCGAGCCAGCTCACTGAAGGAGATGCCGGGAGTCGCCCGGATGTGGCCGAGCAGACCGAGCTTGCGACTCGTGAGCCCCAGGGCCTTCAGCACGTCCGCGAGGGCAGCCTCCCACACCCGACCCATCGCCAGGAGCGTGACCGTGGGGCTGAAGACCGGTGGCTCGGACATGCGTGCAGCGTAGTCAGGCGGGCCGCCGGTCACGGAGTCTGGAACAGCGGGTCGGCGGCGACGTCGCGGAAGGCGCTCGCGGCGTCGTCGGACGACTGGATCCGCCAGTCCCGCTCCTTGTCCACGTCGAACCAGACCACGGCACGGATGTCGGGGAATGCCGTCCCGAGGGTGGGGACGACGTCGCGGATCCAGGCGGCCTTGCTCCCACCCTCCTCGGCCGACGCGGTCTCGCCGATCATGATGGGCTTGCCGAGCGCGTGGAGCTCGTCGTAGACGTAGCGAAAGACGCTCTCGAAGCTCTGCCACGCGAAGTCGGGGTCCGAGGTGCCCCAGTTGTAGCCGTCGATGCCGGTCCAGTCGACGTAGTCGTCGCCCGGGTAGTACTCCATGACGGCGGGGGCGCCCTCGGTGTCGACGTTGTTCGGCGCCCAGACCCACACGACGTTGCCGCCGTCGCGGCTGGCGAAGACGTCGTGGACGTGGCGGTAGGCGGCGACGTAGAGCTCGGGGTCGTGCCCGCCCCAGCCTTCCTCCTCGTTCATCTCCGCGGCGAAGTCGACGAAGACCGGCGCCTCCAGCTGCGCAGCCTGCTCGGCCCGCACGATCAGCAGGTCGTTGTGCACTCCCGCGACGATGTCGGCGAACTCGACGTCGAACGGCTCCCAGTTGACCAGGGAGACCTGGCCGCGCTCCCGGTCGCTCGCCAGGACCTCGTCGGTCGCCCACGGGTCCTCCCACCCGAAGTACGTGAGGTGGATCTGCGGCACCCGGCCGATCACGTCGTCCGTGGCCTCGGCGGACTCGTCGCCGTAGTAGACCCCCAGGTACACGCCCGACGTGGGCACGAGCGGGACGCCCGGGAAGGCCGTCGGCGACTCGGGCTGCGGCCCGGGGCTCGTCGCGGAGCCCCCTCCGGAGCACGCCGCCACGACGCACATCCCGGCGACCACGGCCAGGACGACAAGCGCTCGGGCGGACCCCAGTCGTCGCGACATGCTGGCGATCCTAGGTCTCCGCCCACGGCGAGCTCAGAGCGCGACGGCGCTCGGCAGGGTCATGATCTCCGCACCCTCGCCGGTGATGGCGATCGTGTGCTCGATGTGGGCCGCCCGGCAGCCCGTCGCGCTGCGCAGGGTCCAACCGTCCGCGTCGGTCACGAGCGCGTCGGTGTCGGCCATGACCCACGGCTCGAGGGCGAGCATCAGGCCGGGTCGGAGCCGGTACCCGCGACCGGGTCGGGCGATGTTGGCGACGTGGGGGTCCTGGTGCATCGTCGAGCCGATGCCGTGACCACCGAACTCGGTGTTCACGGAGTACCCGGCCGCCGTGAGCACCGTGCCGATCGCGTGGGAGAGGTCGCCGATCCTGGCACCGGGCCGCGCCGCCGCGATGCCCGCGGCGAGGGCTCGCTCCGTCGCCTCGATCATGGCGAGGTCCTCCGGAGCCCCGGCGCCACCCACCACGAAGCTGATCGCCGCGTCGGCGGCCACCCCGTCGAGCGACACGGCCAGGTCGAGCGTCACGAGATCCCCGTCGACGAGCTCGAGGTCGTGCGGGAGGCCGTGCAGCACGGCGTCGTTGACCCCCGTGCAGAGGTGCCGACCGAACGGTCCCCGGCCGAAGGAGGGCGCGTAGTCGACGTAGCAGGACACGGCCCCCGCGTCACGGATCATGTCGCTGGCCCACGCGTCCAGCTCGAGCAGGTTGGTCCCCGCCGAGCTGCGGCGTCTCAGTGTCGCCAGGATGTCGCCTACCAGTGCGCCGGTGGCGCGGGCGCGGGCCAGCTGCGCTGAGCTCAAGATCTCGATCATTCGGATAATAATACCGGCCATGTCATACCGGTACTACTATTGGCCCATGGTCAGACTCCCCCTCTCGCCGACCGAGATCGAGCGCGGCCGGCGCCTGGGCGCCCTCCTCCGACGTGCCCGCGCCGAGCGGCCGATGCTCGACGTGGCCCTGGAGGCGGGGGTCTCGCCCGAGACGCTGAGGAAGATCGAGACCGGTCGGATCGCGACCCCCTCGTTCCCCACGATCGCCGCGATCGCCGGAGTCCTGGGGCTCTCGCTCGACGAGGTGTGGTCGGAGACCCGGCACGACACGGACACCCGGCCCGGCAGACGCAGCGCCTGAGCCGGCCAGGACGGCGTCACGCCGTCGAGACCGCCACCGAACGACTCAGAGGAACTTGCCGGGGTTGAGGATGCCGTGCGGATCGAAGACCGAACGGATCCGCTCGGCGAGCGCCACGGCCTCGGGCCCCAGCTGCCGCCGTGCCCACTCACGCTTCAGCAGGCCCACCCCGTGCTCGCCGCTGACCGACCCACCGAGCTCGAGGGCCAGGGCGAAGACCGCGTCGGCGGCGGCCACGACACCTGGTGGCAGCGGGTCCCGCGGTCCGACGTCGGTCAGCACGATGGGGTGCAGGTTGCCGTCGCCGGCGTGCGCCAGCACGAAGATCGGCACCCGGTGCTCGGCCGCGATCTCGGCGATCCGCGCCACCGCGAGCGCCACCTGGTCGCGCGGCACCGCGATGTCCTCGATCAGCACCCGGCCGCGCTTCTCCAACGCCGGCAATGCGTCGCGGCGTGCCGCGAACAGCTGCTCGGCCTCACGCTCGTCG
>JAHEXN010000105.1 GCA_023252095.1 Actinomycetes bacterium
ATCTCGAACTTGCCGCGGACCTTGCTCATCAGGTGACGGACCGAGAAGCCGATCTCGGTGTGGGTGGGGTCGAGGTTCCAGGTACCGGGGGTGACGATGGTCATGAGTGCTCCTGCGTGGTCTGTGGTTGAGTGTTCAACAAGAGGGACGCTATCATGTAATTGATACTTCAACAACCCTCGATCTCCCCTAGGATGCCCTACATGGACACGACCACCGAGACGCCGTGGCTCACCGAGTCCCAGCAGCACGTCTGGCGGTCGTACCTGGGCGCCACGACGCTGCTCATGGACCGCCTCGATCGCGACCTGCGCACCGCGCACGACCTCTCGATGCCCGAGTACGAGATCCTCGTCCGCCTCTCGGAGTCGCCCGACCGCTCGATCCGCATGGCCACGCTGGCGGCGCAGGTGTCGCACTCGCGCAGCCGGGTCACGCACACGATCTCGCGGCTCGAGCGCAAGGGCATCGTCCAGCGCACGCAGGCCGTCGGCGACGGGCGCGGCGTGTCGGCCGTGCTGACCGACCACGGGTTCTCGGTGCTCGAGCAGGCGGCCCACACCCACGTGCGCGGCGTCCACGCCCACCTCGTCGAGCACGCCTCCCCCGAGGAGTTCGCCGTGCTCGGCCGCGTCATGCAGCGCGTCGTCGATCAGCTCGACGACGCCGGCTCCTGCCCCGCCCCCTGACCCACCGCCGCCCTGGGTGACCACGTCCCCCAGATTTGGTGGCCAATGGTTGTTTTGCCAGCGCCGGAATGACCCATTCGTCGCCACTTCTCGATCCACAGGGTCATGCCATCCACAGTTGCGTCGGGCCCCAACCCACGACGCCCTCGTCGGGGGCACCGTCGGCGAATGCGACCCATACCCGATGCGCTCCATGGCCGGCCGTTCACGCGATCCGAAGCCCACGCTCTCGACGTCAGCGACACCGCACTGCGCGGCCGACGTTTCGTCCGCCTCTTCACCGGCATCTACCGGACAGCAGAGACCGAGCCGACCCTCGACCTGCTCCTGCGGGCCGCCCAGCTGGGACTGCTGCACCGATAGGTGACAGTTGGGGTTAGGCCGCCAGGGCGACGGTCTGGTTCATGATGGTTTCCCATTCGATGGGCGTCAATCGGCCGAGGACGTCTTGCCTTCGGCGGCGGTGGTAGGTCCGTTCGATCCAGGTCACGATCGCGATCCGCAGCTCTTCGCGGGTGTCCCAGCGGCGGGTGTTGAGGACGTTCTTCTGGAGCAGGGCGAAGAACGATTCCATCGCTGCGTTGTCGCCTGCAGCGCCGACCCTCCCCATCGATCCGACCAGGCCGTGACGCTCGATCGCGGCGATGAATTTGCGGCTGCGGAACTGGCTGCCCCGGTCGGAGTGGACGATGCAGCCGGCGACGTCACCACGCCTGGCGACGGCGTTGTCGAGCGCCCGGACGGCGAGCTCGGAGGTCATGCGGTCGCTGATGGAGTAGCCGACGATCCGGTTCGACCAGGTGTCCTTGATCGCGCAGAGATAGACCTTCCCCTCGACCGTTGGGTGCTCGGAGATGTCAGTCAGCCAGATCTGGTTCGCCCGCCCAGCCAGGAAGACCCGGTTCAGCCGGTCGTCATGAACGGGCGGGCCGGCCTTCTTCCCATTGCGGCCACGCTTCTTGCCGAAGCTCGACCACCACCTGTTCTCGGAGCAGATCTTCCAGACCGTCCGCTCACTGACGTCGAACCCGGCAGCACGAACCTCGTCGACCAGGAACCGATATCCGTACTGGGGGTCCTCGTCATGAGCGGCGAGGATTGCGTTGGCCAGGTGGGCGTTGTCCCACTCGGAGTCGGTGACCGGGTCGGTGAGCCAGCGGTAGTACTGCTGACGCACCAGACCCAGCACCCGGCAGCTGACCGTGACGGGGATGTCGTCGTCGGCCAGCTTTCTCACGAGTGGGAAGAGCCTTTTCCCGGCAGGTTCGCCTGCGACAGATAGGCGGTCGCGCGGCGCAGGACTTCGTTCTCCTGCTCGAGCAGCCGGATCCGCTTCTTGGCTTCTCGCAGCTCGGCGTTGTCGGCTGCGGTGGTGCCGGGCTTGAGACCGTCCTCGACATCGGCGGCCTTCATCCAGTTCGCCAGGCACGTCTCGCTGATCCCGAAGTCGGCGGCGATGTCAGCCAGGCGAGTCCCGGATTCACGGCCACGAGCGACCCGGACGACGTCCTCACGGAACTCACGGGGATAGGGCTTGGGCATGGTGCACATCCTTCCAGCGGTGCCTTCGGCACCACAGATCAGATGTCACCTATCGGTGCAGCAGTCCCGCTCGTGCTCCCGTGTGGAGTCGCTGTCAGTCACGTCACCAACCTTCGCCTCCGCGGTCTCCACGTCGGCTCCGCGACACCACTTCACTTCGCGACCAACCGATCGGTCCGCCGGGTCGAGCCAGGTCTGGTGCTCCACCGCTACCGCCGCGAGCTGGAGCTCGAGGTCAAGCACGGGTTCGTGCTGCTTCCGCCAGCGCGCACCTTCGTCGACCTCGGCACCCAGCTCGACGACCGTCGACTGCTCCGGGCCGGTGACTGGATGGTCGGCACGGGCCTCATCGACCTGGACGAGCTGCGCGGCTACTGCCTCGAATCACATCTCGACGGTGTTCGGCGAGCGCGCCGAGTCGCCGCGCTCGTCCGAGAACGGGTCGCGTCACCGCGAGAGTCAGACCTGCGTTGGTCGATGCACCGTGCCGGCCTGCCCGAGCCGGAGGTCAACGCCGACATTCATGACGACCACGGGCGGTGGTTGGCTCGGGGCGACCTCGTCTTCCGTCGCCAGAAGGTCCTGATCGAGTACGACGGATGGCAGCACGAGCGCGATGCCCGTAAGCGGCAGTGGGACCACCTGCGGCGCGAGCAGCTCGAGGCCGCCGGGTGGCGAGTCATCGTCGTCACGAGTGTCGACCTGGACAAGCCCCACCTCGTCATCGCCCGCATCCGCACCGTGCTCGCGGCCCGTTCCTGACCCCGAGATGGTGGCGAATGGGTCAACCCGCACTCGTGAAACGACCCATTCGTCACCAATTCTGGTGAAGGCGGTCAGTCGCGGGTCAGGCGGCGGTGCGTGACGCGGTGGGGGCGGGCGGCCTCGGCGCCGAGACGCTCGATCTTGTTCTCCTCGTAGGAGGCGAAGTTGCCCTCGAACCAGAACCAGTTGGCCGGGTTCTCGTCGGTGCCCTCCCACGCCAGGATGTGCGTCGCGATGCGGTCGAGGAACCAGCGATCGTGCGACGTGACCACGGCGCAGCCCGGGAAGTCGAGCAGCGCGTCCTCGAGGGCCGACAGCGTCTCGACGTCCAGGTCGTTGGTGGGCTCGTCGAGCAGCAACATGTTGCCGCCCTGCTTGAGCGTCAGCGCGAGGTTGAGACGATTGCGCTCACCGCCCGACAACACGCCGGCCTTCTTCTGCTGGTCGGGGCCCTTGAAGCCGAACGACGCGACGTACGCGCGGCTGTTCATCTCGAAGTTCGCGACCTTGATGAAGTCCAGGCCCTCGGACACGACCTCCCACACGTTCTTCTGCGGGTCGATGTTGGCGCGGGTCTGGTCGGCGTAGCTGATCTTGACCGTCTGACCCACGGTGAGCTGGCCCGAGTCGGGCTCCTCGCCACCGGTGATCATGCGGAACAGCGTGGTCTTGCCGACGCCGTTGGGGCCGACGACGCCGACGATGCCGGCGCGCGGGAGCGTGAAGCTGATGTCGTCCCACAGCACGCGACCGTCGAAGGACTTGGTCAGGTCCTTCGCGTCGAGCACGACGTCACCCAGGCGCGGACCGGCCGGGATGTTGATGTCGGAGGTGTCGATCTTGCGGGCCTTCTCGGCCTCCGCGGCGAGCTCCTCGTACCGGGCGAGACGCGCCTTGCTCTTGGCCTGACGCCCCTTGGCGTTCGACCGGACCCACTCCAGCTCCTTCTCGAGCATCTTGGAGCGCTTGGCGTCCTTCTGGCCCTCGATCTTGAGACGGTCCTTCTTGGTCTCGAGGTACGTCGAGTAGTTGCCCTCGTAGCCGTGGATCTGACCGCGGTCGACCTCGGCGATCCACTCGGCGACGTTGTCGAGGAAGTACCGGTCGTGGGTCACGGCCAGGACGGCGCCGGGGTACGACTTCAGGTGACCCTCGAGCCACTGCACCGACTCGGCGTCCAGGTGGTTGGTGGGCTCGTCGAGCAGGAGGAGGTCGGGCTGCTGCAGCAGGAGCTTGCACAGCGCGACGCGGCGACGCTCACCACCGGAGAGGTTGTCGACCAGCACGTCCGGCGGCGGGCAGCGCAGGGCGTCCATCGCCTGGTCGAGCTTGGAGTCGATGTCCCACGCGCCGACGGCGTCGAGGTAGTTCTGCAGCTCACCGGTCTCGGTGCCGAGCGCGTCGTAGTCGGCGTCGGGCTCGGCCATCTCGGCGTACGCGGCCTCGAGGCGCGCCATCTTGGCCTTGATCTCGGCCACGGCCTCCTCGACGTTCTCGAGCACCGTGGTGCCCTCGGTCAGCGGAGGCTCCTGCTGGAGCATGCCTACGGTGGCGTCGGGATCGCGCACAAGATCGCCGTTGTTGGGGTGGTCGAGCCCGGCCATCAGCTTGAGCAGCGACGACTTGCCCATGCCGTTGGGGCCCACGACACCGATCTTCGCCCCGTGCAGGAACGAGAGCGACACGTTGTCGAGGACGACCTTGTCGCCGTGGGCCTTGCGGACATTGCGGAGAGAGATGACGTAGTCAGCCATGGTGCCTCCAGCCTAGCGAGGGACCCCGGCCCGCAGGTCGGCCGGAGGGTCAGCCGAGGGCTGCGACGACGCCAGAGCGGTAGCGCTCGTACACCAGGAGCTCCGCCTCGACCGGTGAGACGACGAGCTCGGCGCTGACCTGGCCGATCGCGGAGCGCAGCTCCCGATCGACGCGGGCCGACTGGCCACGCGCGACGAATCTCGCCGCGACGCGCGCGCCGAGAGCGATCAGGCCGCCGCCGACCAGCGCCGCCAGACCGAGCACGAGCGACAACGGGTGGCCGTCGGCCGGGCCGAAGCCGGACACGAGCGGACCTTCCGACACGCCGAGACCGACGCGTCCGAGCAGCCACCAGCCGAGACCACCGACGGTCGTGGCGAACAGGACCCACTGCAGGGCGTTGAGCAGGTGCAACCACGCTGCGCCCCGCAGACCGATGCGCGTGGAGGCCACCGCCTCCTCGACCGCGTCGGCGACCTGGGAGCCCTCGGCCGCGGAGTCAGCGGCGACGCGCACCGCGTCGCGCCACGGACGCTCGAGCCCCACGGACGCCTTCTCGACGAAGACACGGACTGACGTCTCGACAGCCGACCGTTGCGGACGTATCGCCTCGGGCAGGCTCGACCGCTCGAGCTCACGCTGGTCGACGTCGATACCGAGCTCGCTGAGCGGGTCCTTGCGCAGGCCACCGATCCAGCGGGTCAGGGGCCAGCCCGTCAGACGCACGGCCCGGCGCCGGCTGGAGGCGCCCACGGCGGACGCCAGCTGCGCGCCACCGACCGCGTCGAACAGGGCACGGTCGAGCTCGTCGCGATCGGCTTCGGTGACGCCGGGGACGTTGCTCCGGCCACCGACTGCCGCGATCTGCTCAGCAGCAGCGCGGATGTCGGCGCCCAGACGGTCCTTGGCCGAGGCACGCGCCCGGATGCGGGTGGCCAGCTCGCGACGGAGGTCGTCGACGCCGTCGCCCCGCGTGGCCGAGACGCCGATGACGGGAACGTCGGTCATGCCGCCAGCGGACACGATGCGGCGGACGTCCTCGACGGCACGGCCACGCTGCTCGTAGGGGATGCGGTCGATCTGATTGAGCACGACGAGCGAGACGTCGTTGTAGGACGCCATGGGCCGCAGGTACCGGTCGTGGATCGCGGCGTCGGCGTACTTCTGCGGGTCGAGGACCCACACGATGAGGTCGGCGTACTGCACCAGGCGGTCCATCTCGACGTGGTGCGAGACCTCGGTGGAGTCGTGGTCGGGCAGGTCGAGGAGCACGAGGCCGTCGAGCTTGGTGTCCTCCGACGAGCGGTCGAGCATGCTCATGCGGGAGACCTGGTGCCGCGGCGGAATGCCCATCCACTCCAGCAGGCCCTGGGCGCCGTCGGGTCCCCACGCGCAGGCCAGGGCCCACGAGGTCGTGGGACGTCGCAGGCCGACGCCGGCGAGATCGAGGTCGGTCAGGGCGTTGAACAGCGACGACTTGCCGGATCCGGTGGCACCCGCGAGGGCCACGATCGTGTGCTCGCCCGAGAGGCGCAGGCGTTCGACCGCGCGGCCCGAGAGCTGGTCGGCAGACGCGAGGACCGACTGCGGCAGGCGGCCGTGCGCCGCGTCGGCCGCGGCCACTAGGCCGTCGACCTTGCGGCCGATCTCACCGATGTCGTCGCGGTAGACGGGCGCGGGGCCGTCACTCAGCTGAGTCATATGTCGGTCCCCCCTTGGCCGGTCGAGTGCGTGCCCCGGACGACGCGTGTCTCCAGGTCGTCGAGGTGACGCGCGTACTCGGCCCGACGAGCCGCGTCGCGCAACGTCTGCTGCGACTCTCGCACGGTCGCGGGGTCGGGCGACAGCGCGGCGAACCGCGCCCGCTCCTCACGCGCGAGCCGCACGACCTGCACCTCGAGGACACCGAGAGCCTCCGCTGCGAGTCGGTCGACGACGTCGCTCGAGAGGACCGCGTCGAGAACGCGACGGCTGATGCGGCCGGCATCGGTGTCGCCGGCGCCGAGCGCCGTGATCATGAGCGACACAGCCAGGCCAGGGACGCCGATCGCGAGCACGTCGGTGGACAGCCGGCGGTCGGCCACGGCGAGGCGCACCTGCTCGGTGACACGCTGCTGCCAGTCGCGCGCCACCCGTTCGGCGCGGGCGCGGAGGTCGCGCGGCGCGCGGTCCAGACCCGGCCGGGCGGCGACGAGCGCGTCACCGGCGGGGACGGACGCCCACTGCGCGACGACGGCCGTGGCCGCGGACTCTGCGTGGTCGACCAGCAGCACGGCCAAGTCGTGCTCGATCGCGGCGGCGACGTCGTCGGCCTTCGAACGCTTGCCGGTGACGCCGTCGACGAGCCGCTCACGGATGTGACCGACCTTGCCCTCGACCGAGCGGAGCATCTCCCCCGTGCCGACGAAGTTCTGCCAGCGGACCGCGACGTCACCGCTGACCAGGCTGCCGTCGGCCAGGGCCGCGCGCAGCGCGCGCTCGGACTCGGCGAAGCTGCCGTCGACGGCGGCCCGGAGCTCGTCGGCCGCGCGGACCTGTGAGTCGAACGCGTCGGCGAGGTCGTGGCTGCGCAGGACGTTGTGCCGCACCGCGCCGTCGAGGGTCGAGCGGACGATCAGGGCCCGGGTCTCGTCGTTGCTGGCGAGGTCGTGCAGCCAGTCGACGATCGGCTTCACGGTCTCGGCCGGGAGGAGACCGTCGGTGTCGACCGGGGTCTCCGGGACCGTGAACAGCGGCGAGTCCGACAGGCCGCGCGAGGTCATCATGCGCGCCAGGTGGCCGCGGACCTCGACGATGCCGTCGCGCGCCGTGCGATCGAGCACGACGGCGACCGACGTGCTGCGCTCGGACGCCTGGCGGAGGTAGTCCCACGGGACCTGGTCGGCGTAGCGGGCCGCGGACGTGACGAAGAGCCACAGGTCGGCGGCGGCGAGAAGCTGGGTCGCGAGCTCGCGGTTGCCCTCGTCGATCGAGTCGACGTCCGGCGCGTCGAGGATCGACAGCCCCTTGGGCACGTGGGTGCTGGCTCGGAGCCGCAGACCGTACGTCGTGTTGCCCGGGATGTCGGTGCGCGGCAGGTCGGGCAGGATGCGATCGGCCTGGAACCAGGCGCCGTCGTCGGGGTGGTGGGTGAGGACCGGCGAGCGGGTCGTGGGTCGCAGGACGCCCGACTCGGTCACGACCTCGCCCACGATCGAGTTGACCAACGTGGACTTGCCCGCGCCGGTCGAGCCACCCACGACCACGAGCACCGGCGCATCGAGCTGCACCAGGCGCGGCAGGACGTAGTCGGACAGCTGGTCGGCGACCGCAGCCTGCAGACGCCGAGCTCCGTCGGCGTCCTCGGTGGCGAGCGGGAGCTCGGCGTGGCGGACGCGGTCCAGGAGTGCGCTGAGCGCGCCGAGGAGCTCGCCCGGGGCGTCTACGCCGACCACGACCACTCCTCTCACGTCTCACCCGTCACACGGTTCGTGGAAAGCCTAGTGGACGCCGGGCGCAGGACCTGCCGACGACCGCCTCAGGACCACGGAACGGGCGGGGCGGCGTACTGCGGCGCCTCCAGGACGGGCGGGCGAGGTAGCGGGGCGATGGCCGGTGGCAGTCGGAGCTGCGGCCGCAAGGCGTCCATCTCGGCGCGGATCGCCAGGGTGCGTTCGACCCCTCGGCGCCCGGGGCGGCCGAGCATCACGGCGTCATGGACGAAGGCGAGCTGGGTGGCCAGGCGCTGGTACCGGCGCACCGCCGCTGCGGCCTCGGAGCCCCCTTGCGCCTTGGCGTGGCGGCGCGCCTGGGCCCGATACCCGAACCACGTCAGCCATGGGAGCTCGGCCGGGTGGATCCACCCGCGGTCCGCGACGTACGACAACGAGCGGCGCAGGACCACGAACTGGCGCTGTCGCAGGATGATCGCGAGCGCCACGAAGCCGATGAACACCAGGACGAGCACGAGGTAGAGCAGCGCGAACCCTGCAATGCCCGCGTAGCTGAGCGACCCGTTCCACAGGCCATGCAGGAGCATGCTCCCCGCCCAGCCTCCGACGACCAGCGGCACCCGCGCCCACCAGGACCGGGTGAGCACCGCCAGGCCGAGCGCGAGGCCCAGGCTCGCCGTGAACAACGGGTGGGCGAAGGGGCTCACGACGCCACGGATCACGAACGTCGCCGTGGCACCCTGCGTTCCGCTGATGCCGAGCTCAGGGCCACCGAGGTAACTCGCGGAGTAGTAGATGATGTTCTCGATGAACGCGAAGCCCAGGCCGACCACGCCGGCGTAGAAGAGTCCGTCGAGCACGCCGCCGATGACCTTGCGCGCGCGCAGGAAGGTCGCCAGCAGGAACAGGCCCTTGGCGGTCTCCTCCACCAGGGGTGCGACGAACGTCGCGGTCTGACCGTCAGTCAGTCCGAGCGACTCGGACAGGAAGGTGTTCACGACCAAGGCGATCCCCGCGGCCCCACCAGCACCCCACAGGAAGGCCGCGGCCACGTACCGGCGCGGCTCCGGTTCATAGCGATCAATCCACCAGTAGAAGAGGCCGAGCAGCGGGAGCGGCACGAGGCCGAGCGCCAGGCCGACACCGACGGCCTGGGCCGAGTCAGCCCGGAACCCGAAGTAGACGACCAGTCCGACCGCGGCCACCCCCAGCAGTCCCGTGCCGATCATGAGCGGCAGGCGGCCACGCTGACGCCGCGGGTCCTTGACGGGCGGCGGCGCGGTATCCGGGGTCACGTCACGCATCGTAGGCGAGGGGCCCACTACGCTAGTCCGGAGCGCCCGTAGCTCAGAGGACAGAGCAGGAGCCTTCTAATCTCCCGGTCGCAGGTTCGACTCCTGCCGGGCGCGCTCAGGCAGACGACGACAACACGAGCCCTTCTCATCTCCCGGTCGCAGGTTCGACTCCTGCCGGGCGCGGCACGAGGGCTACGACCACATGCGGACGTAGTCGATCTGCGTCGTCGCTGGCAGCGGCGTGCTCGTGGTCGGAGCGTTGTCGCCGACGCCCAGCATCTGGGTCAGGACCATGAAGAACGGCTGGTCGAACGGGCCCGACGCTCCGAGCGGAGACACGGAGTTGATCGTGTGGTCGAGACACGTCTGACCGTCGTACGTGACCGTGATGTTCGTCGCGGTCCACTCGACGACGTACGTGTGGAACGCTGAGACGTCACTGATCATGCAGTAGTTGTTGGTGACGGTGTGGTCGGTCGACGGCGAGTTGTAATGGACGTAGGGGATGGCGCGGTCCGGGTAGGTCGAGTACATCTCGGCGATGTCGATCTCGCCAGAGCCCGGCCACGCGCCG
>JAHEXN010000327.1 GCA_023252095.1 Actinomycetes bacterium
GGTCTGACCCGCATCCTGATGCCCGACGACTGGCCGGGCCACCCGCAGCGCAAGGACTACCCGCTGGGCGGCATCCCGGTCGAGTACAAGGGCGCCACGATCCCGGCCCCGGACGAGCGTCGGAGGTACAGCTGATGTGTGGCTTCGAGGCTCGTCGCCAGGGCTCCTCGCACCTCAACCACCGGTGGATCGGAGGCACGCGATGACCACGACGAACGATCCGTACGCGGGCACGACCGAGTCGGCCGACGGTCCCGTCTTCACCGTGACCGGCCAGGACTGGGACACGATCGACCCGTCCCTGGCCGACGGCGACCACATCGTCGTCAACATGGGCCCGCAGCACCCCTCGACGCACGGCGTGCTGCGCCTCGTGCTGGAGATCGACGGCGAGTCCGTCACCGACGCCCGCGCCGGTATCGGCTACCTGCACACGGGCATCGAGAAGAACATGGAGTACCGCACGTGGACGCAGGGCGTCACGTTCTGCACCCGCATGGACTACGTGGCCCCGTTCTCGAACGAGGCGGCGTACGTCGCGGCGGTCGAGCGGCTCCTGCGGATCGAGGACCAGGTGCCCCAGCGGGCCCAGGACATCCGCATCCTGATGCTCGAGCTCAACCGCATCAGCTCGCACCTGGTCTGCATCGCCACGGGTGGCATGGAGATCGGTGCACTCACGGTCATGACGTGCGGGTTCCGCGACCGTGAGCTGATCCTCGACTGCTTCGAGGCCATCAGCGGACTGCGCATGAACCACGCCTACATCCGCCCCGGCGGGGTCGCACAGGACCTTCCGGAGGACGGCCTGCAGCGGGTGCGCGACACCGTGGCGCTGCTGCGCAAACGTCTGCCGGAGTACGCGGCGCTGTGCAACGCCAACCCGATCTTCAAGCGTCGCCTCAAGGGTGTGGGTCATCTCGAACTGGCCGGCTGCCTCGCGCTCGGACTCACCGGGCCGGTCCTCCGCGCCACGGGCTACGACTGGGACCTGCGCCGCACGCAGCCGTACTGGGGCTACGACACGTACGACTTCGACGTCGTGACGTGGGACGAGCCCGACGCCTACGGTCGCTTCCGGGTGCGCCTCGACGAGATGACACAAAGTCTTCGGATCGTTGACCAGGCCTTGAGCCGTCTGGCTGATTCTCAGGGTGAACCGGTCATGGTCGCCGACCGGAGGATCGCCTGGCCCTCGCAGCTCTCGGTCGGCGCCGACGGCCAGGGCAACTCCGCCGAGCACATCGCCCACATCATGGGCGAGTCGATGGAGGCGCTGATCCACCACTTCAAGCTCGTCACGGAGGGGTTCCGGGTGCCGCCCGGGCAGGTCTACACCGCGGTCGAGTCACCCCGCGGCGAGATCGGCTGCCACGCCGTGTCCGACGGAGGCACCCGCCCGTATCGCGTGCACTTCCGCGATCCGTCGTTCGTCAACCTCCAGGGCACCTCGATCATGAGCGAGGGCAGCATGATCTCCGACGTCATCGTCGCCGTCGCCAGCATCGACCCGGTCATGGGTGGTGTTGACCGATGAGCCTGCGCGACTCGCTGGCGCTCGTCGGCGCCGGCTCACCGGCCAACTCCGCGGCTCGTACCTCGCCGCGGCCGCGCTTCGCGCGGACCACTGCCTCGCTTCGCTCGGCCCTCGGATCCTTCGGGGGTGGCCGATGAGCGCATTCGGACCGGAGACGGTTGGTGAGCTGCGGGAGCTGATGGGGCGGTACCCGGAGGCACGGTCGGCACTGCTGCCGATGCTTCACCTCGTGCAGTCGGTCGAGGGCCACGTGTCGACCGAGGGCATCGAGCTCTGCGCCGAGCTCCTGGGCCTGAGCGCTGCCGAGGTCTCGGGCGTCGCCACGTTCTACACGATGTACAAGCGTCGGCCCATGGGCACGCACCACGTCGGCGTCTGCACCAACACGTTGTGCGCCGTGATGGGCGGCGACGCGATCTTCGAGCGGCTCAGCGACCACCTCAACGTGGGTCACGACGAGACCACGGCCGACGGCCAGGTCACGCTGGAGCGCGTCGAGTGCAACGCGGCGTGCGACTTCGCCCCGGTCATGATGGTCAACTGGGAGTTCTTCGATCGGCAGGACCCCGTGAGCGCCGTCGACCTCGTCGACCGACTGCGTGACGGTGAGCAGGTCGCCTCGCCGCGAGGTGCTGAGATCACGTCGTGGCGCGAGGCCGAGCGCGTGCTCGCCGGCTTCGAGGACGGACGCGTCGACGAGGGCCCCGCCGCTGGTGACGCGTCTCTCGCGGGGCTGCAGATCGCGAACGAGCGCGGCTGGGCGGCACCGAGCTCCGCCGCCGGCTCCGCCAGCCCTGACGAGAGCAAGACCGAGGCTGCAGCCGAGGCCGACACGTCGCGTGCCGAGTCGGAGACCGTCGCCGAGGAGTCCGAGGCGGACGTGGAAGGTGGCGCCGATGACTGACGTGCTGACACCCGTGCTGAGCGCGGGCTGGGCCGACGAGCGGGCGTGGACGCTCGACGCGTACACCGAGCGCGGCGGCTACGGCGCGCTGCAGAAGGCCCTCACGATGACCCCCGCCGAGCTGATCGAGCTCGTCAAGGAGTCCGGCCTGCGGGGCCGCGGCGGCGCAGGCTTCCCGACAGGCATGAAGTGGTCGTTCATCCCGAAGGACAACCCCAATCCGACGTACCTCGTGGTCAACGCCGACGAGTCCGAGCCGGGCACGTGCAAGGACATCCCGCTGATGATGGCCGACCCGCACGTGCTGATCGAGGGCATCGTGATCAGCTCGTTCGCGATCCGTGCGAACCAGGCC
>JAHEXN010000106.1 GCA_023252095.1 Actinomycetes bacterium
TGAGCAGCATCGACCAGATCGTGGTCCGAGGCGCGCGCGAGCACAACCTCAAGGAAGTCTCGCTCGACCTCCCGCGCGACGCCCTCATCGTCTTCACGGGCCTGTCCGGCTCCGGCAAGTCCTCGCTCGCGTTCGACACGATCTACGCCGAGGGGCAGCGTCGCTACGTCGAGTCGCTCTCGGCCTACGCGCGCCAGTTCCTAGGCCAGATGGACAAGCCCGACGTCGACTTCATCGAGGGCCTGTCGCCCGCGGTCTCGATCGACCAGAAGTCCACGTCCCGCAACCCGCGCTCCACGGTCGGCACCGTCACGGAGATCTACGACTACCTCCGCCTGCTCTACGCACGTGCAGGCCGCGCGCACTGCCCCGAGTGCGGCGAGCCCATCACGCGGCAGACCCCGCAGCAGATCGTCGACCGCATCCTCACGGGGGCCGAGGGCACCAAGTTCCAGGTGCTCGCGCCCGTCATCCGCGGTCGCAAGGGTGAGTACCTCGAGCTGTTCCGCCAGCTGCAGTCGCAGGGATTCAGCCGTGCGGTCGTCGACGGCTCGGTCCACCTGCTCGCCGACGAGCCGCCCAAGCTCGGCAAGCAGAAGAAGCACACGATCGACGTCGTGGTCGACCGTCTCCAGGTCAAGCGCAGCGCGCAGCAGCGGCTCACCGAGTCGATCGAGACGGCCCTCGGGCTGGCCGACGGCCTCGTCATCATCGACTACGTCGACCTGCCCGACGACGACCCCGAGCGCACCCGCCGGTTCTCCGAGAAGCTCGCATGCCCCAACGACCACCCGCTGGCCGTCGACGAGCTCGAGCCGCGCTCGTTCTCGTTCAACGCCCCGTTCGGTGCGTGCGCCGAGTGCCACGGCCTCGGCGTGCGCATGGAGGTCGACCCCGAGCTCGTCGTGCCCGACCCGCACAAGTCGCTCGACGAGGGCGCCATCGCGCCGTGGACGTTCAATCAGATGTCCGACTACTTCCTGCGCATCCTGCAGTCGCTCGGCGAGGAGCTGGGGTTCCGCACCGACGTGCCGTACGGCGAGCTGTCCGACGACGTCCAGAAGATCCTGATGTACGGCCGCCCCGGCAAGGTGCACGTCGTCTACAAGAACCGCTACGGCCGCCGGCGCGAGTACGACACCGTGTTCGACGGTGCCGTCGAGTTCGTGCAGCGTCGCCACGCCGAGACCGACTCCGAGACCAACCGCGAACGGCTCGAGGGCTTCATGCGCGAGGTGCCGTGCGGCGCCTGCGACGGCACGCGGCTCAAGCCCGTCATCCGGGCCGTCCTGCTCGACCACCCCGACCTCGGCCCCAAGAACATCGCCGAGGTCAGCAACCTCTCGATCGCCGAGGCCGCGGTGTACCTCCGCGGGCTGGCCATGAGCGACCGTGAGCTGCAGATCGGCGAACGGGTCCTCAAGGAGATCGACGAGCGTCTGCAGTTCCTGCTCGACGTCGGCCTCGACTACATCTCGCTCGACCGCGCCGCCGGGTCCCTCTCGGGCGGCGAGGCGCAGCGCATCCGTCTCGCGACGCAGATCGGCGCCGGCCTGGTCGGCGTGCTCTACGTGCTCGACGAGCCGTCCATCGGCCTGCACCAGCGGGACAACCGTCGTCTGATCGAGACCCTCCAGCGTCTGCGCGACCTCGGCAACACGCTGATCGTCGTCGAGCACGACGAGGACACCATCGCGGTGGCCGACTGGGTCGTCGACATCGGCCCCGGTGCCGGCGAGCACGGTGGCCAGGTCATCGTCTCGGGTCCGGTCTCGGAGCTGCTCGAGAGCCCCGACTCCATCACGGGCAAGTACCTGTCGGGACGCGAGAAGATCCCCGTCCCCGCCGTCCGTCGTCCCCGGCAGAAGGACCGCCAGCTCACGGTGCGGGGTGCTCGCGAGAACAACCTGCGCGACATCGACGTCTCGTTCCCGCTCGGGCAGCTCGTGGCAGTCACGGGTGTGTCCGGCTCGGGCAAGTCCACGCTCGTCAACGACATCCTGTACCGCTCGCTCGCCCGCACGATCTACGGAGCCCGCACGATCCCGGGCCGGCACCGCACGATCGACGGCCTCGACCAGGTCGACAAGGTCATCCACGTCGACCAGTCGCCGATCGGGCGCACCCCGCGCTCGAACCCCGCCACGTACACGGGTGTCTTCGACCACGTGCGCAAGCTCTTCGCCCAGACCCCCGAGGCCAAGATGCGGGGCTACCAGCAAGGGCGCTTCTCGTTCAACATCAAGGGCGGCCGCTGCGAGGCGTGCTCCGGCGACGGCACGATCAAGATCGAGATGAACTTCCTGCCCGACGTCTACGTCCCGTGCGAGGTGTGCCACGGCGCCCGCTACAACCGCGAGACGCTCGAGGTGCACTACAAGGGCAAGACGATCGCCGAGATCCTCGACATGCCGATCGAGGAGGCCGCCGACTTCTTCGAGGCCATTCCCGCGATCGCCCGGCACATGCGCACCCTCGTCGACGTCGGCTTGGGCTACGTGCGCCTCGGCCAGCCAGCGCCCACGCTCTCCGGCGGTGAGGCGCAGCGCGTCAAGCTCGCGGCCGAGCTGCAGAAGCGCTCCACGGGTCGCACGTTGTACGTGCTCGACGAGCCCACCACGGGCCTGCACTTCGAGGACATCCGCAAGCTTCTGCTCGTGCTGGGCCGCATCGTCGACACCGGCAACTCCGTCGTCGTGATCGAGCACAACCTCGACGTCATCAAGACCGCCGACTGGATCGTCGACATGGGTCCGGAGGGTGGCAGCGGGGGCGGCATCGTCGTCGCCGAGGGCACGCCCGAGGACGTCGCGAAGGTCGAGGCCAGCCACACCGGTCGCTACCTCGCCCCTCTGCTGGCCTGAGGCGTCACACCAGCAGCATCAGCGAGAGGGTTCCAAGGGCCAGGACCCAGACGCCGCACCCGGCGATCATGGGCGTGGACCTCGCGATGACCCACTGCACCCGGTCCGCCGAGCCGAACGCCGCCCCGAGCACGACGGTCAGCACACCTGCTGCCAGGAGCACCACCGCGGACGAGCTCGACGCCTCGTAGAAACCGTCCGGCACCTGCGGGAACCAGCGAGCGAAGTCCTCCCGCGTGTCCATGGGGCGAGAACCCTCGGACACGGCGGGAACCAGCACCGCGAACATCGCCGCGTTCAGGACCATCAGGACCGGAACGTGGAGCACGGCCCACTCCAGACGCAACAGGCTGCGCCCGGCCCCGACGACCATCAGGGTGGCCACGTACAGCGGCGTCGCCCACGAGATCGCCCACCCGGCGACGACCCAGCCAGAGCCCTCCTGAACCGTGGCCAGGCGTCCAGCGACCTCGATGACGTCCCCCCGCAGCACGGGCGCCATGACGACAGACGTCACGAAGCCGACCATCGCGAGGGCGGCCAGCGCCCACGAGACCTGCTCATTGCGATCGGGTGGCGTGCTCACGGTCCTCCCACGGTCGGCGCACCCGGCTGTCGGTGCTGGATCGTAGTGTGGCGCCATGGCGGATCCGGCGACCTACCGACCCAGGACGGGGGAGATCCCCACCGAGCCGGGGGTCTACAAGTTCCGCGACGCCGAGGGGCGCGTCATCTACGTCGGCAAGGCCAAGTCCCTGCGTCAGCGGCTGACGTCGTACTTCGCCGACCCCGACGGCCTGCACGAGCGCACGCGGCGCATGGTCACCACGGCGGTCGCGGTCGAGTGGACCGTCGTGGGAACCGAGGTCGAGGCGCTGCAGCTCGAGTACACCTGGATCAAGCAGTTCGATCCACGGTTCAACGTCAAGTACCGCGACGACAAGTCGTACCCGTGGCTCGCCTTCACGGTCGGTGAGGAGGTGCCGCGCGTCCAGGTCATGCGTGGTTCCCAGCGCAAGGGCGTGCGGTACTTCGGCCCGTACTCGCACGCGTGGGCCATCCGCGACACCGTCGACACCTTATTGAGGGTCTTTCCCATGCGCTCCTGCTCGGCGGGCACGTTCCGCAGTGCCCGCGCGAGCGGTCGGCCGTGCCTGCTGGGCGACATCGGCAAGTGCGCCGCCCCCTGCGTCGGCCGGGTCACGCCCGAGGAGCACCGCGAGATCGTCGAGGACTTCATCGGCTTCATGGGAGGCAGCACCAAGGCCATCACGCGCGACCTCAAGCAGAAGATGCAGCGGGCGTCCGACGACCTCGAGTTCGAGCTCGCGGCCAAGTACCGCGACGACCTCGGCGCGCTCGACAAGGTGCTCGAGAAGCAGACCGTCGTCCTGGCCGACGGCACCGATGCCGACGTCCTGGGGTTCGCCGAGGACCCGCTCGAGGTCGCGGTGCAGATCTTCTCGGTCCGGGGCGGGCGCATCCGTGGTCAGCGCGGCTGGGTCGCCGACCGCGCCGACGAGGCCGAGCTGCCCGAGCTCGTGCAGCGCGCGGTCATGACCCTGTACGCCGACGGATCACCCACCGCGGTTCCCCGCGAGGTCCTGGTGCCGGTCCTGCCGTCCGACGCCACTCTCGTCGAGGAGCTGCTGGGCGAGCACCGCGGCGGACCTGTGCGGTTCCGCGTCCCGCAGCGGGGCGACAAGCGGAGCCTGCTCGAGACGGTCGAGCAGAACGCCAAGCAGGCCCTCGCGCGCCACAAGATGAAGCGGGCCGGCGACCTCACGACGCGCAGCGTGGCACTCGAGGAGCTGCAGGCGGCGCTCGGGCTGCCGGACGCGCCGTTGCGCATCGAGTGCTTCGACATCTCCAACCTGCAGGGCACCGAGATCGTCGCCTCGATGGTCGTGTTCGAGGACGGTCTAGCTCGCAAGTCCGAGTACCGCCGATTCGTCGTGCGCCACGAGGGACAGAGCGACGTCGCCGCGATGCACGAGGTCATCACGCGGCGCTTCAAGCGGCACCTGGAGGGCCCGCAGGCCGTCGAGCCCGGCGAACTCCCGCCCGAGCCGGCGGAGGCCGTCGCCGAGAAGCGACGCTTCGCCTACGCCCCGTCGCTCGTCGTCGTCGACGGCGGCCCACCGCAGGTCGCGGCGGCCCAGCAGGCGTTCGACGAGCTCGGCATCACCGACATCGCGCTCGTCGGCCTGGCCAAGCGGCTCGAGGAGGTGTGGCTCCCGAACGACGAGCACCCCGTCATCCTGCCGCGCACCAGCGAGGGCCTGTACCTGCTGCAGCGGGTCCGCGACGAGGCGCACCGGTTCGCGATCACGCACCACCGCAAGCGACGCAGCACCTCGATGACCGCGTCGGCGCTCGACGAGGTCGACGGCCTCGGGCCCACGCGCCGCGCCGCAGTCATGAAGCACTTCGGTTCGCTCAAGAAGCTGCGGGCCGCCACGGTCGACGAGATCGCCGGGGTGCCCGGCATCGGGCGCACTACGGCAGAATCCATCGCAACAGCCCTCGCCACGTCAGCCCGACCCACGTCGGTCAACACCGCGACCGGCGAGATCATCGAGGAATGACACGAGGAGCGCAGGTAGATGACCCAGCTGAACGAGGTCGTGCTCGTCACGGGCATGACCGGCGCGGGCCGCGGCACCGCCGCGAAGGCGCTCGAGAAGCTCGGGTACTACGTCATCGACAACCTGCCCCCCGTGCTGCTTGAGTCCACCCTCGACACGATGGAGCAGGCCGCCGACATCGACCTGCTCGCGGTCGTGGTCGACGCACGGTCACGCTCGTTCTTCGACGCACTCGAAGGTGCCCTCGTCCGCCTCCGGCAGCGAGGCGTTCCCACGCGGGTGCTGTACCTCGAGGCCGCCGACGAGGTGCTCGTGCGTCGGCAGGAGGCCGCGCGTCGTCCGCACCCCCTCAGCCTCGAAGGCCGTCTGATGGACGGGTTCACGAAGGAGCGCGAGCTGCTCCGGGGTGTCCGCGCCGGGGCCGACCTCGTCGTCGACACCACGTCGCTCAACGTGCACCAGCTGGGTCAGCGTCTCCGCGCCGCCTTCGGTGAGCCCGGCTCGCGGGGACTGCGCGCCTCGGTCATGTCGTTCGGCTTCAAGTACGGCATCCCGATCGATGCCGACATGGTCGCCGACATGCGGTTCCTGCCCAATCCCTACTGGGATCCCGAGCTCCGGCCCATGAGCGGGCTCGACGCTCCGGTGCGCGACTACGTGCGCAGCCAGCCGCGCGCCGAGGAGTTCCTCAACCAGTACGAAGACCTCATCTCGTTGCTGACCGACGGCTTCCTGCACGAGGACAAGCACTTCCTCACGCTCGCGATCGGCTGCACCGGCGGTCGGCACCGCTCGGTCGCGATGTCGGAGGCCTTCGCCGAGCGGCTCCGGGCGCACGGCGTCAGCACGCTGGTGGTGCACCGCGACCTGGGGCGCGAGTGACGAGCGCCCTGCGCGTCGCGGCGCTCGGGGGAGGGCACGGTCTGGCGGCCAGCCTCACGGCCCTACGCCGCCTGACGCCCGATCTCACCGGCATCGTCACGGTCGCCGACAACGGAGGCTCCTCCGGGCGCCTCCGGGAGGAGTTCGGCATCCTTCCGCCGGGCGACCTCCGCATGGCTCTGGCCGCGCTGAGCGGCGACGACGAGCACGGGCGGCGTTGGGCCAGCGTCCTGCAGCACCGGTTCGCCGGCGACGGTCCGCTCGCCGGCCACGCGATCGGCAACCTCCTGATCGCCGCGATCTGGGAGCGGCTGGGCGATACCGTCGCAGGGCTCGACCTCGTGGGTGAGCTCCTCGGCTCGCAGGGGCGTGTGCTGCCCATGGCCGCCGTGCCCCTCGACATCGAGGCCGATGTTCACCTGGTGTCGGCGCCAGACGGCCTCACGGTCGTGCGGGGCCAGGCCGAGGTGGCCTCGGTCGACGGCCAGGTCGTCAGTGTCAGGCTCGACCCGCGTGATCCACCGGCCTGCCCCGAGGCGGTCGCTGCGGTGCACGACGCCGACTGGGTCGTCGTGGGCCCCGGGTCATGGTTCACGAGCGTCATGCCCACGCTCCTGGTGCCCGGTCTGCGCGACGCCCTCGTCACCACGAGCGCCCGTCGGGCCCTCGTGCTCAACCTGCGAGGAGATCGCGAGACGGCCGGCCTGAGCGCCACCGATCACCTCGACGTGCTCGCCGCGCACGCCCCCGAGCTCGGCATCGACGTCGTCCTGGCCGACTCGAGCGTCGCCGACGACGCCGGTCACCTCGCGGCGATGGCCCGCAAGCTCGGCGCCCGGCTCGTGGTCGACGACGTCGCCCGCTCGCTGGGCAGCGACCAGCACGATCCCGCGAGGTTGGCGGAAGCCTTCGGACGGTTTCTCACCCGGGCATAGAGTGGCCCGCATGGCGTTGACGTCCCAGGTGAAGTCCGAGCTCGTGGCCACCAACGTGACGAAGGCGTGCTGTCGCAAGGCCGAGGTCGCGTCGATCCTCCGATTCGCCGGAGGCCTGCACCTCGTGGCGGGCAAGGTCGTGATCGAGGCCGAGCTCGACAGCGGTGCCGCCGCCCGTCGTCTCCGCAAGGACATCGGCGACATCTACGGCCACGCCAGCGAGATCGTCGTAATGCAGCCCAACGGCCTGCGCAAGAACACGACCTACGTCGTGCGCGTGAGCCAGGGTGGCGAGGCGCTGGCGCAGCAGACGGGCATCATCGACGGCGCCGGCCGTCCCATCCGGGGCCTGCCCCCGGCGGTGGTAGGCGGAAGCTCGTGCGACGCGGTCTCGGCCTGGCGCGGCGCATTCCTGGCCCACGGGTCGCTCACCGAGCCCGGACGCTCCTCGGCGCTGGAGATCAGCTGCCCCGGGCACGAGGCCGCCCTCGCCCTCGTGGGCGCTGCGCGCCGCCTGGGCATCTCGGCCAAGTCCAAGGAGGTCCGGGGCTTCGACCGCGTCGTGATCCGCGACGGCGAGGCCATCGGTGCGCTCCTGACGCGTCTGGGTGCCCATGAGACCCTCCTGGCGTGGGAGGAGCGCCGCCTGCGCCGCGAGGTGCGCGCCACGGCCAACCGCCTCGCCAACTTCGACGACGCCAACCTGCGTCGCTCGGCGCGTGCCGCGGTCGCGGCCGGCGCCCGCGCGCAGCGCGCCCTGGAGATCCTGGGCGAGGACGTGCCCGACCACCTCAAGCTGGCCGGTGTGCTCCGTGTCGAGCACCGTCAGGCGAGCCTTGAGGAGCTGGGTCAGCTGCACGAGCCGCCGCTCACGAAGGACGCCATTGCGGGCCGTATCCGCCGGCTCCTGGCGATGGCCGACAAGATCGCGTCCGAGCAGGGCATCCCTGACACGGAGGCGACGCTGGAGGACCTGCCCGAGTCGTGACCGACCCGATCGTGGCGCGTCTGCGCGCCGCCGGCTGTGTGTACGCGGAGGACGAGGCCGACCTGCTGCGCGCCGAGGCTTCGGGCGACCACCTCGAACGGCTCGTGGTGCGTCGCGTTGCGGGGGAGCCGCTCGAGACCGTGCTCGGCTGGGTCGAGCTCGACGGGATGAGGCTCCGCGTCGGCCCGGGTTGCTTCGTCCCGCGTCAGCGCACGCTGCTGCTGGCGCGCGAGGCCGTCGAGGCGCACCCGGCGACGCTCGTGGAGCTCTGCTGCGGCGTCGCCCCGGTGGCGGCGCTCGTGCTGCGGGCCCGGCCAGGGACGCGGGTCCACGTGTCGGACCTCGACCTGGTCCCGCTCGAGCACGCGCGCGTCAACCTGGCGGGGGAGGGCGCGGTCCACCTCGGCGACCTGTTCGCGGCGCTCCCGACCTCGCTGCGCGGCGAGGTCGACGTGCTCGCGGTCAATGCGCCGTACGTGCCCACCGAGGAGATCGCGCTCATGCCGCCGGAGGCCCGGGTGCACGAGCCCGCTCTCGCCCTCGACGGCGGCCCGGACGGCCTCGACCTGCACCGTCGCGTGGCAGCGGAGGCGCCGCAGTGGCTCCGCCCGGGCGGGGTGCTGCTGATCGAGACCTCGGTCCGCCAGGCGCCGGGCACCGCCGCGATCTGTGCCGCCGCGGGCCTGGATCCCGAGGTCCTCCGGGACGACGAGATCGACGCGACTGCCGTGCGGGCTGTCCTTCCGGCGGGGGCCTCACCGGAGACGGCCACGAGTCGATAGGCTGACCCTCGATCCAGGTCCACCTCAGCTTCAGGAGCATCTTGCCGTGACCGTTCGCGTTGGCATCAATGGCTTTGGCCGCATCGGCCGCAACTTCTTCCGCGCGGTTCGCGCCGCCGGTGGCGACATCGAGATCGTGGCGGTCAACGACCTCACCGACAACAAGACGCTCGCGACGCTCCTCAAGTACGACTCGATCCTTGGTCGCCTCGACGCCGACGTCTCCTACGACGACACGTCGATCACGGTCGGCGACCAGAAGATCGCCGCCTTCGCCGAGCGCGACCCCGCCAAGCTCGACTGGGCCAGCGTGGGCGTCGACATCGTCGTGGAGTCCACCGGCTTCTTCACCGACGCGACCAAGGCCAAGGCCCACGTCGACGGCGGTGCCAAGAAGGTCATCATCTCGGCGCCCGCCAAGAACGAGGACATCACGATCGTGATGGGCGTCAACCACGAGCTGTACGACACGTCGAAGCACACCGTGATCTCGAACGCCTCGTGCACCACGAACTGCCTCGCGCCGCTGGCCAAGGCCCTCAACGACGCCCTCGGCATCGAGCGTGGCCTCATGACCACGATCCACGCGTACACGCAGGACCAGAACCTGCAGGACGCCCCGCACAGCGACCTGCGCCGTGCGCGCGCCGCCGCGATCAACATCGTCCCGACCTCGACGGGCGCCGCCAAGGCCGTCAGCCTCGTGCTGCCCGAGCTGGCCGGCAAGCTCGACGGCTACGCGCTGCGCGTCCCCGTGCCCACGGGCTCGGCGACCGACCTCACGTTCACGGCCAGCCGCGAGACCACGGTCGAGGAGGTCAACCAGATCATCAAGGACGCCTCCGAGGGTGCCATGAAGGGCTTCCTGGTCTACACCGACGACCCGATCGTCTCCAGCGACATCGTGACCGATCCCGCGTCGAGCATCTTCGACTCGGGCCTGACGAAGGTCATCGGCGACCAGGTCAAGGTCGTCGG
>JAHEXN010000107.1 GCA_023252095.1 Actinomycetes bacterium
ACACGCACCGACCGACACGAGCCGTGACACGAGACGCGTTCTGTGGAGAACTCTCTCCACCCGCGACTTACCGTGGCAGGCATGCAAGAACATGACGCGGCGCGCGTGCTGGTGACTCAGGCGCGAGGCAAGACGGGGGCGCCCTTGACGTCGCTCCTCGTCGATCGCGGCGATGTCGAAATGCTGGGTGGCACCAGCGATCCAGCTCGGCTGGATCTGCGCGGCGTGACTCCGGTGCTGTTCGCGTGGGACAGACCCGAGACATGGGCCCCCGCGCTTGAGGACGTCGATGCGGTCTACCTCGTGCGTCCCGACTGGGAGGACGCTCCAGAGATCATCGCCGGGTTCCTGGCGCAGACGGAACCCTCGGCGCGGATCGTGTTCCTGTCGGAGCAGGACGCCGACTACACGGCGCCGGACGGTTGGTCGCCCCGCAACGAGCGCGCTGTCCGCGAGGGCAGCCAGTCGTGGACGATCCTGCGGCCCAGCTGGTTCATGCAGTCGTTGACCGACGACCGCATGTTCGGCGGACCGGTCCTGTCCGACGGGGAGCTCCCTTTTCCGGCGGGCGATGCACGGGTGGCGTGGATCGACGCCCGTGACATCGCGGCGGTGGCTGCGGTCGCGCTGCTCGACGAGGGCCACGACGGCCAGACCTACGAGATCACCGGTCCTGAGGCGCTGTCACTTCCGGAGACTGCCAAGGCGCTCTCGGAGGCGCTCGACAGGCCGGTCGTCCACCGTGACCTGACGATTCAGCAGGCCCTCGGGGACTCCGTCGGCTTTGCACGTGAGCTCGACCGACTGACGTTCGAGCGAGTCGCGGCCGACCGCTTCGCGCCTGTCACCGACACGGTCCGGCAGCTGGCCGGGCGGCCGCCGCGACGCCTGCGGGATCTCCGTTCCGGCAGCTGAGCCCGCGTCATGCGCCCGGGCGCCAGCCGCCGTCGTCCTGGATGGCCCGCGCGATGCGCCGACTGATCTCGCGCAGCTGCACGGTCTGCGCCTTGGTCAGCTGGTCGAGCACCAGGCGGTGCACCGTGCTCGCGTGCCCGGGAGTGGCCTCGACGACGGTGCGCTGGCCCAGGTCGGTCAGGATCGCGAGGGTGTAGCGCCCGTCGGCCGGGTCGGGGGTGCGCTCGAGCCAGTGCTTCTTCTCCAGCCGCGATGCCGCGCGGGACAGTCGCGACAGCGAGCTGTTGGCGTATCCGGCCAGCACGCTCATGCGCAGCGTCCGCTCGGGCGCCGCCGAGAGCGCGTAGAGGAGGCCGTACTCGAAGTGTGTGACCCCGGCGTCGCGCTGCAGCTGCTGGTCGAGTGCGGTCGGCAGCCACTCCAGGACCGTTGCCAGCGCTGACCACGTCTCGAGGTCGTCACCGGTCAGCTCGGCGGCACCGTTCGGACTCTGCATGAGTGAAGCATAGCGATCAACTTGCTCAGTCAAGTCAATGTGCCTACTCTTTACTTGACTGGTCAAGTCATGACCGGACGGGGATGCGAAGGAGAGTCATGGAGCTGAGTCTGGCGGGCAAGCGGGCGTTCATCAGTGGATCGACCCAGGGCATCGGGCGAGCCATCGCGCGGGCGCTGCTCGAGGAGGGCGCCACCGTGGTCGTCAACGGGCGGGGCGACGAGCGTCTTCAGACCACGGTCGACGACCTGCGTGCGCAGGTACCGGGCGCCGATGTCGCGGGCATCGCCGCGGACTTCACGGACCCCGCCCAGGTCCAGGACCTCGCCGAGCGCCTCGGGCCGGTGGACGTCCTCGTCAACAACGTCGGCGTGTTCGAGGTCAAGGCGTTCGATCAGATCCCCGACGACGACTGGCAGCGGTACTTCGAGGTCAACGTCATGAGCGGCGTGCGGATGGCGCGGCACGCGTTGCCGGGCATGCTCGAGCGTGGATGGGGCCGCATCATCTTCGTGGGGAGCGAGTCCGGGGTGAACGTCCCGTCGGACATGACCCACTACGGGATGTCGAAGGCAGCGTCGCTCGCGGTGGCCAACGGTCTGGCGAAGCTCACCCGTGGAACGGCCGTCACGGTCAACACGATCCTCGGCGGCCCGACGTACTCCCACGGCGTCGACGCGGCGGTCCGCGGCATCGCGACGGCCCAAGGCATGGCACCGAACGACCTGAAGGACGCGATCGCGACGGGACACCCGACGTCGCTGCTGCAGCGGTTCATCGAACCCGCAGAGATTGCGAGTCTCGCGGTCTACCTCGCGAGTCCAGTCGCCTCGGCCGTCAACGGTGCGGCCCTGCGGGCAGACGGAGGTGCGCTCACGGGCGTCTTGTGAGCCACTTCGGTCAGATCGCGGAGGCTCCGCGACGTGCGGGCAGGAGCAGCACGAAGCACGTGGTGTCCGAGGTCTCGTCGAGGCTGAGATGACCGCCTGCTGCCTCGGCGAGCTCGCTCGCGAGTGACAGGCCCACCCCGGAACCCGAGCCGTCCCCCAGGCCGGGGCTGGCCCCGCGGCCGAAGATCTCGCTGCCGAAGGTGCGTCGTCCCTCGTCGCCGACGCGGACCTGCACGCTGTCGCCGGCGTCGCGGGTGGCGACCGTGATCGTGCCCGCGCCGTGCAGTCGGGCGTTCTCGATCAGGATGTCGATGACCTGCGCGACGGGCCCGGTGGAGATGACGGCTCGGACGGGCGCCGAGTCCGCGACGACGACGTCGCGCCGATCGTGGCCCACGCGCCGTTGCCAGCGCTCGACCGTGTCGGCCACGAAGGTCGCGAGGTCGAGGTCGACCTGGTCACCCTGGCGCGTACGGCGGGCCAGGTCGAGCAGGTCGTCGATCGAGGCCGTGAGCCGGTCGATCTCGCCGATCGACCGGCGGACCTGGGCGGCGATTTCGGGCGTGGTCTCCGGCCAGAGCGTCAGGTCCTCGAGCTCCAGCCGCAGCGCCGTGATGGGGGTGCGCAGCTGGTGGGACGCGTTGACGGCGAACTCGCGCTCGCGGCGGACGAGCTCGTCGAGCCGTGCCGCCGCCGTGCCTAGTGCCTCGCTGATCGCCTGCGCCTCGGGGACGCCGCCCCGTGGAAGATCGAGCTGGAAGTTGCCGCGTCCCAGCTCGTCGGCCGCGGTGGCGAGTCGGCCGAAAGGACGACTCATCCGGCCGGCCACGACGTAGCCGATGGCACACGCGATGGTCGCGAGCAGGACACCGAGCACGATCAGCGGCACGAGGGCGTTCTCGACCTCGCGGGTCACGATGGAACGGTCGCGCGTGACGGTCAGCGTGCCGCCCCCGTCGGTGCGACGGGTCTCGACGAGCGCGCTGCTCGGGTCGTCGTCGAGCTGTCCGGCCACGACCGTCGTGCCGTCGGGCGCGACGTACCGGGCGCCGTCGGTGCCCTCGAGCGCGGACTCCAGCGTGGCCACGTCGACGGCAGTGCCCGACAGCGTCCGGGAGTCGATCCGAGCCTCCAGGAAGTCAGCTGCGCGGTCGATGATCTCGGTCTCGTTGTCGCGGACGAGATCGGCCGTGAAGTAGGCGCGAGGAACCGCGTAGATCACGACGACGCTCAAGATCAGGACGACCTGGATCCCGATCAGGCGTTCACGCATCGGCCGCGGCGTCCTCGAGGCGGAAGCCGACGCCGCGGACGGTGTTGAGGGCTACGGGTGCGTGGGAGTCCTGCAGCTTCTGGCGCAGACGGCCGACCGTGGTGTCGAGGGTCTTGGTGGAGCCGAACCAGTTCTCGTCCCAGACCTCTGACATCAGGACCTCCCGGGTGACGACCGAGCCGCGCTGGGCGTCGAGGCGCAGCAGGACGTCGAACTCCTTGGCCGTCAGGGCGAGCTCGGCGTCGTCGATCCAGACGCGTCGAGCATCGGCCTCGACCCGGAGACCGCCCGCGACCGGTGCGGGGGAGGTGGGAGTGGAGGCCTCGGCAACGGGGTCGGTCGTGGCGCCGAGCGGCCGGTTCGCCCGGCGCAGCAGCGCGCGGCTGCGGGCCAGGAGCTCCGACAGGCTGAACGGCTTGCTGAGGTAGTCGTCGGCGCCCACGTCGAGCCCGACGACACGGTCGAGCTCGCCGCCGCGGGCGGTGAGGATCATGATGCCGGCCTCGAACCCTCCGGCACGAAGCCGACGGCACACGTCGAGGCCGTCCATGTCCGGCAGCCCGAGGTCGAGCAGCACGAGGTCGACCGGGTTGGTGCCTGAGGCCATCTCGAGGGCCTCCGCACCGTTCGCGGCGCGGGCGATCTCGTAGCCCTCGCGGCCGAGCGCACGTGCCAGGGGCTCCGCGATCGCGTCGTCGTCCTCGACCATCAGGATGTGGGCTGGCACGTCCTCAAGCATAGGTGCGCGGCGGCCGACGGCGGGCGGCCCGCCGCGCCCGCGCGCGTCGGTCCAGCTCGAGTGCCACGTAGGCGACCATGGCGGCGACGAGCGAGAGCAGCGCGATGGGGTTGGTGCGTTCGGGGGCCAGCGTCGGCAGCCCGATCGTCACGACGAGGAGGCCTGCGGTGAGCGAGTAGGTCGCGATGACCGCCGACGCGAGCCGCGCCTCGAACGTGTTGCGCCAGACGAGAGCCAGGGCGACGGCCGCAGTGATCGCGGCGAATGCCAGCACGCCCACGGTCAGGGCCGTGGTCGTGACGCGCGTGGACCGGGTGACCAGCAGCGCCGCCTCGACGGCGGTGGCACCCGCGACGACCAGTGACGGCACCGTGCGACCGGTGTCCGCCATCAGAAGTCCTTGTCGACGGGGCCGGACTCGACGGCGGAGGTGGCCGGGAGGCGGCTGCCGTTGAGGCCGAAGACCTGGGTGGACGGGATCCACGTCAGGAGGGTGTCGTGCGTGACGGTGCGGATGCTGCCGGCGACGAGGTTGCCGATCTGGACGGTCACGATCGTGCGGGGCACGCCACCGACGGTCTCGGTCGTCGCCGTCATGGTCGCGTCCAGCCGGGGATTCACGAGGCCGATGTAGGAGGCGTAGTTGTTGTCGGTCTGGACCGCGCCGAGGTTGAGGACGTTCCCGCTCCGGCTGAACGTCAGGTCGTCGGTGCTGAAGAGATTCCTGACCAGCGTCACGCCGATCGGGAGGGCGCTGCCGTCCCAGCCTGGCGTGATCGTCGTCAGGTCGACGCGGCGGCTGAACGTCAGCACGATCTTGTCGCCGGCGTCCACGCGATTCGGGTTGCCGGCCGTGATGGTCTGCACGTCGAGCGCCTTGAGCGGGGTCGTGACGTTGTCGACCTTGCGGACGGCGACAACGTTGGAGGTGGCCGTGGCGCCGTTGGCGTCGGTCAGCACGGCGCGCAGGTCGTAGCTGCCGTCGGTCACGCCGGTGGTCGACCAGGCGCACGTCCACGGGGCGATCGTGTCGGTGCAGATCGTGGTCCAGGTACCGGCGCCGGCGGGGGACCGCTGGAAGACGACCGAGGCGATCGTCGCGGTCGATGTGGCAGTGGCCGTGAGGTTGACGCTGCCCTCGAGGAAGGTGCCCGGGTCCGCGAGCGTGATGCTGCGGACCGTGTTGTCGACGAGCGTGTCGAGGACGACGGGCGACGTGATCGTGGTGCTGCCGAGGGTCGCGACGGCGCGCAGGTCGTAGTGGCCGTACGCCGTGGCCGTCGTGGCCCAGGTGCAGGCGTAGGGGCTCGTGACGTTGCTGCAGATCGGCGTCCATGTCGTGGTGCCCATCGGAGCCTGCTCGAAGCGGACGGACCAGCCCGTGCCGGAGGCGATCGTGGCCTGGAGGGTGACCGAGCCGCTGACGACGGCGCCCGGGTCGGCGAGCGTGATCGTCGCGGTGTTCATGACCGAGGTGCGCACCTCGGCGGACGTGGCCGTGTAGCCGGCCTTGTCGGTGGCGATGGCCCGCAGGTCGTACGCGCCGTCGGTCAGGCCGGTCGTGCTCCACGAGCAGGAGTACGGGGCGGCCGCCGCGGTGCAGATCGTGGACCACGTGGTCGCGCCGGCGGCGCGGACCTGCAGCTGGACCGAGGCGATTCCCGACCGGTCGTCGGCCGCCGTGGCGGTGACGGTCACGGTGCCGCTCACCGTGGATCCGGGGGAGGTCATCGACACCGTGGGGGGCGTCCAGTCGGAGGCGGCCGTGACCGAGCTGGTGCTCGACGAGGCGGAGACGAAGCTGGCCGAGGAGAATCCCGTGACGCTGGCGATGCCGACGCCGGCCGTGAGGGCCAGAGCCAGCAGGGACAGCGTGCGCTTCATCGGGTTCCTCTCGAGCAGATGGTTCTCAGTGCGGGGCGGCGGATCCGGCGGTGGCCAGATGGCGGGGTGCGGACGGGGCCGCGGTGTCGAGATCAACGCTAGTGAGCGACGTGGCCCAGGCGGGCGACAGAACCTCCACGCGATCTCCACAATTCGGAACCACGTCCTCGGTGGCGTCCTCGTCCTCGCGGGACGGGCGCAGGGCGCCGATCAGCTGGGCCAGGGCCATGAGGGCGATGACCGCGGCGGGCAGACCCACCACGAGCATGCGGATCTCGCGGTCAGCCAGGGCGATCATGATCCAGCCGACCTTCGGCACCGCGTGCTGCACGACGGGCTCCTCGTCGTCGACGAGGGAGAAGGTCCACGGATCGGGGTCGGGGTTCGCGTCGCCCTGCGTGCGGAAGACGGTGCTGCCGTTCTCGCCGGGCTCCATCGACAGGATGCGATGCGTGACGAGCGTGGTGACGCCGCTGTCGGCAGGCGGCAGGTACGTGATGACGTCGCCGACCTTCAGGTCCTCGGCGGGGGTGCTCTTCGAGAACACGACCGAGCCCTTCTCGATCGTGCCGGACATCGATCCGCCGGTGATGACGTAGCGCTCGTAGCCGAGGAGGGAGGGTGCGAGGTAGGCAATGGCACCCAAGGTCAGCGTGACGAGGACGAGGTTCACCACGAGACCGCCCAGGCGGCTCACGACGGTGGCGGGCTGGGCGGTGCTCATGGTGACTCCTCGTCAGGGGAAGGGTGCGGCGTGAGCCGCGGGTGTGTCAGGCCTGGGTCACTGGTTGAAGGTCGAGCCCTCGAGCTGGACCGAGTCCCAGGTGTAGGTCGCCGTGGCGTTCTTGCCCTGGTCGGTGTTGTCGGCGCCCTGGGCGAGCTTGACCGTGAAGTCGAACTTGCTGGAGGCGTCGGGGGCGATCTGGCCGATGTCCTTCTTGAGGCCGTCCTCGAGGCCACCGAACGTGCCGGTGTAGACGACGCCGCCGGTCGTGGCGTTCTTGATCTCGAGCGTCAGGTTCGACCCGGTGAAGCCGTTGGTCGAGCTCTTCTCGGTCAGGCTGAACGCGGCGGGCAGGGTGCCGGTGTTCTTCAGCGTCAGCGAGCCGGTGAGCGTGTCGCCCGGCTTGAGGTTGGTCAGCGTGAAGACCGCGGCGTCGGCCTTGGAGTTGGTGTGCGTCAGCGTGCCGGACGTGACCGAGCTGATCGTGTTCGCGGTGGTCGAGGTGAACGTGGCACCCGAGCCGATCGCGATGGCGCCGGCGGCGGCGAGGGTGGCGAGCGGGACGAGGATCTTGCGCGAGTTCTTCATGGTGTCTCCCTGACGATGTGGTTGGTGTCGGTACCGGCGGCCGCTTCTTGACCGCCGGTGCCGATGTGACAACTCTGTCGAAGCGCGATCCACGGCCGATCCACGTCAAGGTCACCGAACTTCCACGGTTTGACACATGTCTCCACGAAGGTCCACAGGACGGTCCAGGCGGTCCCACGGGTGGGAGGCCGGGCGCGTCGTGGCCCGCGCTGTCGAACGTGGGAACGCCGATCAGGCGAAGCGACCGACCTGTGCCGCCAGGTCGAGGAGGCGACGCAGACTCGTGTTGCCTTCGCCGAGGATCTCGACAAGCCAGCGCCGCGCGTCGGGAAGGTCACCCTGGCCCTCGGTGAGCAGTGTCTCGATGTCGACCCAGTCCTTTGACCGGTTGAACAGCGTCTTGAAGATGATGAGGTCGGTCGCCGAGATGACCTTGATCCCGGTGCCGAGGAAGTCGGTCTCGACCGCACGGTCGTGGACGAGGCGGTGGTAGGCCTCGTGCTGGGGCAGGAACAGGTCGAGCGGGGTGTCCGGGTCGGGGAAGTGGACGCGCGTCTGCCCGTCCTGGCGAATCTCCGCCGCGGCAGTGGGGTGACGGACGATCTCGGGCGGAAGGCAATCGAGCAGCGGCTGGGGCTGAACCGGATCGGCCACGACGTTCAGGTTGATGTGGGACGTGAAGCGTGGGTCCTGGGTGTGCACAGCGAGGGCGATCGCGCCACCGACTGCGTGCTCGAAGCCCGACTGCTCGAGAGCCTCGTGGACCGAGCGGAGACGCTGGAGCAGCAGGGGCGTGGTCACGCGCTCGCCTGTGCGCGTTCTCGGGCCGCTTGCCACACGGGTCCGAGGTTGACGGTCGTGCCCTTGAGGTAGGCGTCGAGCGACGTGCGGCTGATCTTGGCCTTGGCGCAGAGGGCCGACTTCGTCATGCCAGAGCGCGCAAGAATTTCGGTCGCGGCGTTGGCGAGGGACGTCATGTGTACAGAATGGTGCACATCTTTCGGTCCGCCCAGGACCAGTCGCCCCAGCCCGCCGCGGCAGATGCGGTCGCTGGCGAGGACGCCGTCTCAGGCGGGCGGCAGCGCCCGCCCGAGCGTCGCGTGGAGCTGGGCAATCCTGTCGACGTCGAGCGGACCCTCGGCCTGCAGCCTGGGGTAGAGCTTCCTCGGCCACAGGACGTCAACGCCTCGCGTGGTGAACGACCCGCCGAACAGCGGCCAGTCCTACCCGACGAAGCACAGCACTCCGCGGACCGGCACCTCGTCACCGACCAGGCCCTGCACGAGGTCGACCTGCTTCAACGCTCCGTCGACCAGCTTGGTGCAGTTCCGCGACCCGACCATGAGCTTCTCGACGCGAGGCCGGAACAGCCCGCCCTCGACGCGGAGGTGTGGCCGGCCTGCGTATCGCTTGGGGTCGACGACGAACACGCCGTTCGGGGTCACCACGATGTGGTCCACGTTGGCGCGCGAACCGGGGATCCTGCGGTCGTGCAGGACGCGCAGGGAGTCTGTCGCGAGCTCGTTGAGGCGCTGCCCCACGCGCTCTTCGCCGACGGCTCCGGTCTCCCAGGACGTGGTGCTCTGCGGGTCGTCGCTCAGGGCCAGGATGAGTGCGCCGAGCCGCGGGTTCTTCTCGCGTATGCGCTTCTCCCGTTTGGCCTTGCGGCGCTCGAACTCGCGGCGTGCGGAGGCCCCGGGGACGCCGATGTCGATCGGAGCCTCGGCCTCGGCCGGGCCGATCAGCTCCGCCGGCTCCGTGTGCGCGAGGCATCGCACGGTCTTGGTCGAGCGCTCCCAGATCGCCTCGGTCCTCGCGGGCAGCTCGGCCGTGCAGATTCGGCACACCCCGGCATAGCGCAGCCGCATCTGCTTCTCAGCGGCTGGAGTCTCCCTCTCCATGACCGGACGGTAGACCGCGGCGGGGTCAGTAGCGGGTCAGGCAACGCGCTGGGTGAAGAGGAAGTAGAAGACCAGTGCCAGAGCGAGCACGCCGATCATGATGAGGCGCCATCGCAGATAGGCCCACCCGGGATTGACCTCGTCGCCGGGCTTCATGACGCCGCTTCGACGAAGCAGCCAGTTGGCGGCGACGACGCAGGCGAAGAGAGCAGCGGCGAGGAGGATGTCGTTTCCGGTCACGTCAGTGCTGTCCGGCGTGCTGTCGAGTCACGGATCGACACGGTAGTCGGCGACGGTCCCGTCCTGCAGGCAGAGCATGCCCTGGAACGCGATGCCTGGGTCGGTCACTCGAGGTCGTTGAGCGTCATCGGGTCCCCGGGCTTGCGGCGACGCTTCTCCTTGGCCCAGGCCTGGATCCGCTTGCGGCTGTGGGCCATGACGATGAAGAACGGCCCGAGGGCGACGAAGATGGCTCCGAGCCACCACGTGTCGGGCACCTTCACGATGAAGACGATGCCGAGGCCCACCGAGAGCACGGCGTAGACGTAGTGGCCCCAGGTC
>JAHEXN010000108.1 GCA_023252095.1 Actinomycetes bacterium
GCGACATCGAGAAGCTCCTCCCGGCCTGACTCCGACCGCCGCGAAACCCGCCGCGCTTGGTTTCGGTCCGGGGGAGTGGCAGAATAGGACGTCGGCCCTGGTTCACGGGCGCAGCCCTGCGCACGACCCAGCGTCACTGAGAGGACACCATGAAGAGCGACATCCATCCCGCGTACGTCGAGACCCAGGTCACCTGCACCTGCGGCAACTCGTTCACGACCAAGAGCACCGCGCCCGAGGGCACCCTCCGCGCCGACGTCTGCTCGGCCTGCCACCCGTTCTACACGGGCAAGCAGAAGATCCTCGACACCGGTGGTCGTGTGGCCAAGTTCGAGAAGCGCTACGGCAAGAAGTAGCTGCTCCGCGACGCCGGTCATCCCCGCCTGGGGATGACCGGCGTCGTCGTCTGTCCAGCCGTCCGCCGTAGGTCCACGTACCGCCAGGAGCCCGCATGTTCGACGCCGTCACGACGCTGCTCGACGAGTACGCCGAGCTGGAGCAGCGGCTCGCGGACCCTGCGGTGCACGCCGACCCTGCCGTCGCCAAGCGGGTCGGCCAGCGGTACGCCGAGCTCGGTGGGATCGTGCGCACCCACCGTGCGCTGGAGGAGGCCACCGACGACCTCGAGGCCGCCCGTGAGCTGGAGCTGGCCGAGGAGGCGGCCGAGCTGGAGGCGCGGGTCGCGGAGCTCGCCGAGCGTCTCCAGCGACTTCTGGTGCCGCGCGACCCGGCCGACGGCAAGGACGTCATCGTCGAGATCAAGGGCGGTGAGGGCGGCGACGAGTCGGCGCTGTTCGCCGCCGACCTTCTGCGGATGTACTCCCGCTACGCCGAGACGCGCGGCTGGAAGGTCGAGATCCTCGACAGCACCGAGACCGCGCTGGGCGGGTACAAGTCGGTCACGGCCGCGGTCAAGTCCGGCAAGACCACCGATCCGAGCGAGGCGCCGTTCGCGCTGCTCAAGTTCGAGGGCGGGGTCCACCGGGTGCAGCGGGTGCCAGTCACGGAGTCCCAGGGCCGCATCCACACCTCGGCTGCGGGCGTCCTGGTGCTCGCCGAGGCCGAGGACGTCGACGTCCAGGTCAACGACGCCGACCTGCGCATCGACGTCTTCCGGTCGTCGGGCCCGGGCGGGCAGAGCGTCAACACGACCGACTCGGCGGTCCGCATCACGCACCTGCCCTCGGGCATCGTCGTGAGCTGCCAGAACGAGAAGAGCCAGCTGCAGAACAAGGAGCAGGCACTCCGCATCCTGCGGTCGCGGCTCCTCGAGGCGGCACAGGCCGCGGCCGACGCCGAGGCGTCGCAGGCGCGGCGCTCGCAGATCCGCACGATGGACCGCTCCGAGCGGGTCCGCACGTACAACTTCCCCGAGAACCGCGTGTCCGACCACCGCACGGGCTTCAAGGCCTACAACCTCGACGCCGTGATGGACGGCGCGCTCGACGACGTCATCACGTCGCTCGTCGAGGCCGACCTCGCCGAGCGGCTCGCGGCACTGGCCCCCGACCAGAGCACGCGATGAGCGTCCGGAGCCAGGCCGAGCGCCTGCTCGAGCAGGCCGTCGCGACGCTCGCGGCGGGCGGTGTCGCGTCGCCCGAGGTCGACGCGGAGCTGCTGCTGTCGCACGTCTGTGGTGTCCCGCGGGCCATGGTGCGTCGTGCCTCGGTGCAGGAGATGCAGCGACGCACGTACCTCGAGATGGTCGACGCCAGGGCCCGCCGCGTGCCGCTGCAGCACATCACCGGTACGGCAGCGTTCCGCTACGTCGACGTCGAGGTCGGTCCCGGGGTCTTCGTGCCGCGACCCGAGACCGAGGTCATGACGGGCTGGGTCATCGAGCAGGTGCAGCACCTCGAGGCACCGGTCGTCGTCGAGCTGTGCGCGGGCTCGGGCGCGATCTCGCTCAGCATCGTGCACGAGGTGCCGCACGCCCGGGTGCATGCCGTGGAGCTCGACGAGGGCGCGATGGAGTGGGCGTTCCGCAATCTTGCCGGCACGGGGGTCGACCTGCGGCAGGGTGACATGGCCGATGCGTTCGCCGAGCTCGACGGCACGGTCGACGCGGTCGTCGCGAATCCGCCGTACATCCCGCTCGACGCGTGGGAGAGCGTCGCCCCCGAGGCGCGCGACCACGACCCCGCCCTCGCCCTGTGGTCGGGCGACGACGGACTCGACGCGATGCGCGTCGTCGAGCAGGTCGCGTGGCGTCTGCTGCGCAGCGGTGGAGTCCTCGCGGCGGAGCACGCCGATGCCCAGGGTGAGTCCGCCCCCGCCGTGTTCGCGCCGCGCTGGAGCGGCGTCCGCGACGTGCCCGATCTGGCCGGTCGACCTCGTTTCGTCACGGCGCGACACCCCTGAGTGGTACATTCGTCCAAATTTTCCGACCGACACTCTCACCAAAGTCGTTGTGACGCGGGTCACCCGCGTTTACAGTGACTCAGCGCAGGGGTCGACGCGAAGGGGACGCATGGGGCTGCAGGAGGGTGTGACCGTCCGGCGAAAGCCGTCCCGGACGGCAGGTCTCGCGCGCTCCGCGTCCGGCAAGTTCTGGGGCGGCGTCGACACGTTCGGGGCCATGGTGATCCTCGGCATCGGCTCGCTGCGCTTCCTCGCGACCGACATCGTGCTCCGTCGCTTCTCGTGGCGTGAGTTCTTCGACCAGGCCTGGTTCATGACCCGGGTCGCCTTCCTGCCCACCGTGCTCGTCGCGATCCCGTTCGGCATCATCATCGCGATCCAGGTCGGCGCCGTCGCGTCGCAGATCGGTGCGGTCTCGTTCACGGGTGCGGTCAACGGCATCGGCATCCTGCGCCAGGCGGCGCCGCTCGTCACGTCGCTGCTCATGGCCGGTGCGGTCGGCTCGGCGGTCTGCGCCCAGCTCGGCGCGCAGACCGTGCGCGAGGAGGTCGACGCGATGAAGGTCATGGGCCTCAACCCCGTGCAGCGCATCGTCGCCCCGCGCGTCGCGGCCGCCATGACGGTGGGCTTCCTGCTCAACATCGTCGTCGCCGCCACCGCGATGCTCACGGGCTACATCATCAACGTCGGCGGGGGCTCGGTCAGCTCCGGCGCGTACCTCTCGTCGTTCATCGCCTTCGCCCAGCCGACCGATCTCGTGCTCGCCGAGGGCAAGGCCGTGATCTTCGGCTTCCTCGCCATGGTCATCGCGGCGTACAAGGGGCTCAACGCCTCGGGCGGCCCCAAGGGTGTCGCCGACGCGGTCAACCAGTGCGTCGTGATCGCGGTCATCGTGCTGGCCGTCGTCAACGTCGCGATCACGCAGGGCTACGTCATGCTCGTCCCGGCGAGGATCGCATGACGGCCGAGCGCGTGGCGCGTCCGCGGCTCGCGGGCCGTGCCGTCGGCCGCGCCTCCGACGCCGCCACCGATCGCGTCGCGACGATCGGCACCTTCACGACGTTCCTGGTCCGTGCCGTCGCCGCCGTGCCCACGACCCTGCGGCACTACCGGGCCGAGACCTTCCGGATCCTGCTCGACATCAGCTGGGGCACCGGGGCGATCCTCGTCGGCGGCGGCACGGTCGGCGTCATGGTGCTGCTGGCGCTCTCGGCGGGCACGTCGCTCGGCATCGAGGGCTTCAACGGCCTCGAGACGATCGGGCTCGCACCGCTCACGGGCTTCGTGTCGGCCGTCGTCAACACCCGCGAGCTCGCGCCCCTCGTGGCCGCGCTCGCCCTCGCCGCGCAGGTCGGGTGCCGGTTCACGGCGCAGCTGGGCTCGATGCGCACGAGCGAGGAGATCGACGCGCTCGGCGTCATGGCCGTGCCGGCGATCCCGTACCTCGTGACGACCCGCATCATCGCCACGATGATGGCGATCCTGCCGCTCTACATGATCGGGCTGGCGGGGTCCTACCTCGCGTCGCAGATGGCGGTCACGGTGCTGTTCGGCCAGCCGAGCGGCACGTACGAGCACTACTTCGGCACGTTCATCGCCGTCTCGGACGTCCTGCTCTCGGTCGTCAAGATCGTCGTCTTCGCCTTCGCGGTCGCCGTGATCCACTGCTGGTACGGCTTCATGGCCAAGGGTGGTGCCGAGGGCGTCGGCGAGGCCACGGGCCGGGCCATCCGCGCCAGCATCGTCGTCGTGGTGCTGCTCAACATGGTCATGACGCTGCTGTTCTGGGGCGGCGACCCGGGCGTCAGGATCTCGGGGTGAATCGATGACTGCGGCGTACATCTCCCGCGACCTCGAGCACCGGCGCGGCAGCCTCGTGCAGCGGGGCATCGCGACGATCGTCGTGCTGGGCCTGGCGGTCGTCGGCTTCGTGGCGGCGCAGGGCGGGCTCTTCAGCGACCGGGTCGACGTCGCCGCGCAGGTCGACGACATCGGTGGCGCCCTCGTGGTGGGCAACGACGTCAAGATCCGCGGCGCGATCGTCGGACGCGTGACGTCGATCGACGCCCGCGACGGCGGGGTCCGGCTCGGGCTCTCGATCGACCCCGACGAGGCCGACCGGCTCCCGGCCGAGGTCACGGCCCGCATCCTCCCGGCCACGGTGTTCGGCACGTCCTTCGTCGACCTCGTGCCACCCGAGCGCGGCACGGGTGGCGAGACGCTCCGGGCCGGGGCCGTCATCCCGCAGGACCCCTCGACCGAGACCCGCGAGCTCCAGGACGCCCTCGACTCGAGCTACGAGATCCTCACGGCCGTCGAGCCGGCCCGGCTCGCCACGACCCTCGGCGCCTTCGCCGAGGCCCTCGACGGGCGCGGCGAGTCGCTGGGGACCTCGCTCGTGACGCTCGACTCCTACCTGACCCGGCTCGAGCCCCAGCTGCCGCGTGTCCGCGAGGACCTCCAGCTGCTGGCGACCAATCTCAGCACGATCGCCGACATCTCGCCGGACCTGCTGGACGCGCTCGAGAACTCGTTCGTCACGACCCGCACGATCGTCGACCGTCAGGCCGACCTCGCGACGGTGCTGACCGGGGGAGACGCGCTCGTCGACGAGACCCAGCTCCTCGTGTCCGGCAACCAGCAGGCGCTGGTCAAGGCGCTCGACCAGTCGGCGCCCATCGTCGAGACGATGTTCGACCGGCGGGCCGGGTTCTCGAAGACCTTCGACTCGCTCGTCGAGCTGTCCACGATCGGGGCGACGTCGTTCACCGATCCCGACGCCGGCGCCTCGCCGGGCGGGTTCCTCGAGACGACGGTCGACATCGTCGTCAACACCGACCAGCCGTACACCGGTGCCGACTGCGCCGTGTTCGGTCCCGAGGAGTACCGCGCGTACGGACCGAACTGCGGCGCGGCGTCGTCGACCTCGTCCGGGCCGGCCGACGACGCGGGTCTCGTGGCCGAGATCCAGGGCCTCCTGGCGCAGCTCGAGGCCGTGGCCGACTCCGACCCGAACGGCATCGGCGACCTCCTCACCCGTGGCTTCGTGGGAGGTGCGCAGGAATGAACTGGGGCGTCCGGATCAAGTTCTCGATCTTCGCAGCCGTCGCGCTCGCGATCATGCTCGTCATCTACAACACGATGGTGAACCAGGTCGGTGGCGAGTCGACCCGCTACACGGCCGAGTTCACGTCGGTCTCGGGACTGCGTCCGGGCGACGACGTCCGCGCGGCCGGGGTGCGCGTGGGTCGTGTCGAGCAGATCCGCCTCGAGGGCACCGACCGTGCCCGCGTCGAGTTCACGCTGGGTGCCGACCAGGCCGTGACCGACACGACCGTGATCTCGGTGCGCTACCAGAACCTCCTGGGCCAGCGGTACCTCTCGCTCATCCCGGGGGAGGAGCCGGGCACCGAGGTCGACGCCGGCGACGTCGTGGGCACCGACCAGACCGATCCGGGATTCGACCTCACGGCTCTCCTGAACGGCTTCGAGCCGCTGTTCGAGACGCTCGAGCCGGAGGCGCTGAACCGGCTCGCGACCTCGATCGTCGCGGTGCTGCAGGGCGAGGGGGGCACGGTCGAGGCCCTGCTGGCCGAGACCGCGACGCTGACGCAGGACCTGGCCGCCAAGGACGACGTCATCAGCGAGGTCCTCACCAACCTGACCCCGGTGCTCGAGAGCTTCACGGCCCAGGAGGCGGAGTTCACGAACACGGTCGACCAGCTGTCGGCCCTCATGACCGGGCTCGCCGCTGAGCGCGACGTCATCACGGGCTCGTTCGACGGGGTGTCCGAGCTCGCGCAGGCCGCCGCCTCGCTGACCCAGGAGATCCGACCCGATCTCGACACGACGGTCGCGTCCCTGCGCGACGTCGCTGACACCCTCGTGGGTCACCAGGCCGCGCTCGACGAGCTGTTCGCCTCGGCGCCGCTCGGCTTCGACGCCTTCGCCCGACCCACCAACACCGGCACGTGGCTCAACATGTACATCTGCGTCATCTCCGTCGACATCGTGCCCAGCACGCCGATCTACCTCGGCAACCAGGCCGGCCCGTACTCGGAGGTGTGCTCATGACGAGAAGGGGCAGCGACGCACGCCTGCGCGAGCCTCGCACCGTGGGACTCATCGGCGTCGTCGGTGTCGTCGTGCTGGGCCTGCTCGTCGTGGGCCTGAGCAGCGCCAGCATCGGCAAGCGCCACCTCACGGCGATCATCGAGCACACCGCGGGCCTGAGGGTCGGCGAGGAGGTCCAGGTCGCCGGAGTGGGGGTCGGCGAGGTCATCGAGATCCGCCTCACCGAGGAGGCTGTCGCGGTCGAGTTCACGATCGACGCCGACGTCGAGATCGGCAGCAGCACCTCGGCCGCGGTCAAGGTCGCGACCCTGCTCGGCACGCACTACCTCGAGGTCACCCCGTCCGGCACCGGCACGTTGGCCGACGACACGATCCCGCTCGAGCGCACGCGCGTCCCGTACAACCTGCAGGACGTCATCGAGGGGGCGCAGACCCAGCTCGACGCGCTCGACGAGGACGTCATCGCGGAGTCGATGACGGTGCTCGCCGACGTGCTGGGCCGTACGCCCGAGGAGACGAAGGCCGCGGTCGAGGGGGTCGCGGCGCTCTCGTCGGCCGCGGTCGAGCGCACCGCGGAGCTGCAGGCGCTGCTCGACGCCACCGGCTCGTTCACCGGCATGCTCGTCGACCAGCAGGACGAGATCCTGGTGCTGCTCGATCAGTCGGCGCTGGTGCTCGACGCGCTGACCTCCCGGCAGGCCGCGATCGATGCGCTGCTCGTCGACGCCGAGGCCCTCGCCACGCAGGTCAGCGGCATCCTCAGCGACACCGCCGACGACCTCGACCCGCTCATGGTCAACCTGACCGAGTCGCTGAACCACCTCTACGAGGTCCGCGACACCGTGCTGGCCACCGTCACGAGTCTGTCGAACATGACGGTGTACCTCGCCAATGCGTCCGGCAACGGGCCGTGGATCGACCTGCACGTGCCCTCGGCCATCCCCGACAACCTGTTCTGCCTCAGCCCCAGCCGGGAGTGCTCATGAGCCGCTCGATGCTCGGCCGCCTGCCCCGCCTCGCGCTGGCGCTCGTCCTGGCGCTGCCCCTGCTCGGCGGGTGCGCGGGGCTCAGGGCGGACCAGACCCGGCTCACGATCCAGTTCACCGACGCGACGGGCCTGTTCCACGGCAACGACGTGGGCATCCGGGGCGTCAGCGTCGGCACGGTCGAGTCGATCACGCCGGCCGGTGCGTACGTCAACGTCGAGGTCCTGGTCGACGGTGACGTCAAGCTGCCGAAGGACGTGGGCGCGGTCATCGTGTCGCGCTCGGTCGCGACCGACCGCTACGTCGAGCTGACCCCGGCGTACACGTCCGGACCGGAGGTCGAGGACGGTGCCGTGATCGCGGTCGACCGCACCCGGACGCCTGTCGAGTTCGAGCAGCTGCTCGGGTCGCTCGAGGACGTCTCGGCGGCCCTCGGCGGTACCGACGGGTCCGAGGGTCCGCTGCACGACCTTCTGTCCGCGAGTGCTGCCAACCTCCAGGGCAACGGCGCCACGATCGCCACGGGCCTGTCCGACCTCGCGACGGTCCTGTCGTCGCTGTCGGGGTCGATGCCGGCGGTCGAGCAGAACCTGACCAACGTCGACACCCTGACCCAGACGCTGGCCGCGAACGACGCCCTCGTGCGGAGCTTCGTCACCCAGGTCACCGACGCCACCGTGATGCTCGACGGCCAGAAGCTGCAGATCCAGGCCACGTTCGACGCGATCACCGCGATGCTCCAGGGCCTGACCGACTTCTCCGCAGCGCACCGCGACCAGATCGCGTCCCAGATCGACGACTTCGTGGCGCTGTCCGACGAGCTCGTGGCGCACGAGCAGGAGATCACCCAGCTGCTCCAGACCGGTCCGCTCGTGACCCAGAACCTGCCGAACGCGATCGACAGCCAGGGGCGGATGCGCTTCCTGACCCGGCCGGCCGACCTGATCCCCGGGCGCTCGACGGCCCAGGAGATCTGCCACTCCGCAGCAACCCTCTGCGAGGCGATCGACCTCGAGAACGCCTCGCTCTTCGACCTGCTCGACCTGCTGCGAGGGGAGCGCCAGTGAACCGCCTCAGGAACGGCCTCGCCGCGGGCGTGATGCTCGGCGCCCTCGGCGCGGGTCTCGCTGGCTGCGGCACGACCGCGGCCGACCTGCCGCTGCCCGGTACGGCGATGCCGGGCGACACCTACCGCGTCTCGGCCACGTTCGACGACGCGCTCAACCTCGCGCAGGGCGCCTCGGTCAAGGTCGACGGCGTCGTGGTGGGGCGAGTCGTCTCGATCGCGGTGAAGGACCTGAAGGCCGTCGTCGCGATGGACATCACGACCGACACCCGCATCGGCACGACGGCCGACTTCCGCCTGCGCACGACGACGGCGCTGGGCGAGCTCTTCGTCGACGTCGTGGAGGACCCGACCGCCGTCGCGGACGCCGCGGTGCTCACGGACGGTTCCGCGGTCGAGCCCGACCGGTCCTCGGCCGCCCCGACGGTCGAGGACACGCTCTCGGCGGCCTCGCTGTTCATCAACGGGGGAGGACTGAGCCAGATCCAGACCATCGTCGACGAGACCAACCTCGCGATCGGCGGCCGGGAGGACACGGTGCGCGACGTGCTGCACCGCATCACCTCCACGGCGTCCGCCGTCACCGACATGAGCAGCGACATCGACGCGGCGCTCGCCGCCGTCGCCGACGCGTCCAGCGTGCTGGCGGCGCGGCAGAGCACGATCGACCGCGCCCTGACCGAGATCGCCCCGGCGGCGCAGGTGCTCGACGAGAACACGGCCTCGCTCGTCGACCTGCTGACGTCGGTCGACGCGCTCGGCTCCGTCGTGGTGCCCACGATCCAGCAGACCCGCGACGACATCGTGTCCATCGCCGCCCAGGCGGGCCCGATCTTCGCCGAGGTCGCCTCGGTCGAGCCCCGACTCGACGCGGGGGTGGAGCAGATCCTCGCGTTCGTGGCCGGCATGCAGTCCGGTGTCCCGGGCTCCTACCTCAACACCCACCTGGCGTTCCGGGGATCGCTCGGCATCGGGGACCTCGCGCTCGTGACGCCGTCGAGCGACGGCTCCCCGCTGCCGGAGGTCGCTCCCGACCTGGTGCAGGACCTGACCCAGCTGCCCCTCATCAGCTCGCTGACGGGGCTCACGCCGACGCCGGCAGCCGGTTCGTCACCCGGCACCACGGCGCCCGGTGGTGCCGGTGGCAACGGTCTGACGGACCTGCTCAAGAACCTCACGGGGGGTGCCTCGTGAAGCGCCTTCCCCTGAGCCTCATGGCACCGGCCGTCGCGCTCCTGGCCGTCTTCGTGCTCACGACCGTGTACGTGTACCAGTCGTTCCTGGGCGGCTCGATCGCGCAGCGACCCACGACCGTCACGGTCGAGCTGAGCCAGACCGGCGGCCTGTTCGAACGCTCCTCGGTCACGTATCGCGGCGTCAAGGTCGGGCAGGTCGTCGAGATCCGCACGACCGCCACGGGGGTCGAGGCCGATCTGGCCCTCGATCCCGGCATCGAGG
>JAHEXN010000109.1:0-8338 GCA_023252095.1 Actinomycetes bacterium
CGCTCATTCGGTGGTAGATCCACCGCCCGTGGGGGAGAGGGTGCCATTCGGTGGTGGATCCACCGCCCACCCCGGGGTGCGGCCGGGCGGAGCTCCGCCCGTCAGGTGGCGCGGCGCTTGCCGGCGGTGGGGTCGACCTCGTCGGGGACGAGCCACAGCACGCCGGAGGGCGGGAGCTGCACCAGCGCGGACGCCGGCTGACCGTGCCATGGGGTGCCCTCGGCCTCGACGAGCCCCAAGTTGCCCACGCCCGAGCCGCCGTACACCTCGGCGTCGGTGTTGAGCACCTCGCGCCAGGGACCCGCGAGCGGCAGGCCCACGCGGTAGTCGTGGTGTGGGCTGCCGGAGAAGTTCGCGAGGCACGCCAGGCGCGATCCGTCGCGACCGATGCGCAGGAAGCAGACGACGTTGCCCGTCGTGTCGGACGCGTCGATCCAGGCGAAGCCCTCGGGGACGGTGTCGGCCGAGTACAGCGCCGGCGCCTCGCGGTAGATCGCGTTGAGGTCCGACACGAGCGCCTGGACGCCCCCGTGCAGGGGCTGCTCGACCTGCGCCCAGTCGAGCGAGCGCGACTCGGCCCACTCGCCCTCCTGCGCGAACTCGCCGCCCATGAAGAGCATCTTCTTGCCCGGGTGCGCCCACATGAAGGCCAGCAGCGAGCGGACGCCCGCGGCCTTGTTCCAGTCGTCGCCGGGCATGCGGCCCCACAGCGAGCCCTTGCCGTGCACGACCTCGTCGTGCGAGAGCGGCAGCACGAAGTTCTCCGTGAAGGCGTAGTCGATCGCGAACGTCATCTCGCCGTGGTGGTACGAGCGGTGCACGGGATCGTTGCCGAGGTACGACAACGTGTCGTGCATCCAGCCCATGTTCCACTTGAAGCCGAAGCCCAGCCCACCGCCGTCGGTGGGGCGGCTGACACCCGGCCACGCGGTCGACTCCTCGGCCACCATGACCACCCCGGGGTGGTGCTTGTAGACCGTGGCGTTGAGCTCCTGCAGCAGCTGGACGGCCTCGAGGTTCTCGCGTCCGCCGTGGCGGTTGGGCTCCCACTCGCCGTCGTTGCGCGAGTAGTCGAGGTACAGCATCGAGGCGACGGCGTCGACGCGCAGCCCGTCGATGTGGAACTCCTCGAGCCAGTACAGGGCGTTGGCCACGAGGAAGTTGCGCACCTGCGGGTGACCGAAGTCGAAGACGAACGTGCCCCAGTCGGGCTGCTCGCCGCGGCGCGGGTCCGGGTGCTCGTAGAGCGGCGAGCCGTCGAAGCGGGCCAGGGCCCACTCGTCCTTCGGGAAGTGGGCCGGGACCCAGTCGACGATGACGCCGAACCCGCGCTGGTGGAGGCGGTCGACGAACCAGCGGAAGTCGTCGGGGCTGCCGAAGCGCGAGGTGGGCGCGTAGTAGGACGTGACCTGGTAGCCCCAGGAGCCGCCGAACGGGTGCTCGGCGACGGGCATCAGCTCGACGTGCGTGAAGCCCGTGGCCTCGAGGTGGTCGGCCAAGGCGTCGGCGAGCTCGCGGTAGCCGAGCCCCTGCCGCCACGAGCCGAGGTGCACCTCGTAGATGCTCATGGGCGCGTCGAGCCACGTGGTGGCCTCGCGGCGCTCGATCCAGGTGTCGTCGCCCCAGGTGTGGGACGGGTCGACCACGATCGACGCGGTGGCGGGCGGCTGCTCGGTGCCGTAGGCCATGGGATCGGCCTTCTCGTGCCACGTACCGTCGGCACCCTGGATGCGGAACTTGTACGCCTCGCCCGCGCCGATGCCGGGCACGAACGTGCCCCAGACACCGGGTCCGCCGAGCGGATGCAGCGGGTGTCCGCCGCCGTCCCAGCCGTTGAAGTTGCCGACGACCTGCACGGCCTGGGCACGCGGCGCCCAGACGGCGAACGAGGTGCCGGGAGTGCCGTCGACGTCGCGGACGTGCGCACCGAGCACCTCCCAAAGGCGCTCGTGGCGACCCTCGGCGAACAGGTGCAGGTCGAGTTCGCCGACCAGCGCCTCGTCGGTCGGTCCGGGTGTCGTTCCGGCCACGGTGATCAGCTCCCCTCGGTCGTGAGTCGTCGGATGGAGGCCAGCGGCACGAGCAGCCAGTCGGGCCGGTTCGCGTGCTCGTAGGCGACCTCGTAGACGGCCTTGTCGAGCTCGAACGCGCGGAGGAGGACGTCCTGGTCACGCGGGTCGTGGCCGGACTCCTTGGCGTAGCCGTCGCAGAAGGCGGACCGGTTGTGCTCGGCCCAGGCGGCGGCCCGCTCGGCCTGACCCTCCTCGTCGGGCTGACCCACGAGGAGCTGCTGCGCCGCGTAGTCGAACGAGCGCAGCATGCCGGCCACGTCGCGCAGGGGCGAGCGGAGCGAGGCACGCTCGACGACGCTCGCGGCCGGCTCGCCCTCGAAGTCGAGGAGGAGCCAGCCCTGGAGCGTGCGGAGCACCTGGCCCAGGTGGAGGTCGCCGTGCACGGACTGCACCGTGACGGGCGGTGGCACGCTGGCGACGGCCCGGAACGCCGCGACCAACGGATCGGCGTGCTCGGCGAGCTCCGGCACCTCGCCCACGACCCGCTCGAGGCGCTCGAGCATCGCGTCGACGGTGTCGGCGAGCTCGTCGGCGTCGGCGTCGCGGGTGCCGAGCGCCTGCGCCAGGTCGGCGTGAACGTCCGCCACGGCCTTGCCGAGGCGGTAGGCCTCACCGGAGAAGTCGCCACCGAGCTCGCCGGGGGGCAGGCCGGACGGGTCTGCCATGAAGTCGCGCACGCTCGTGGTGGCCATGACCCAGCCGTCGGCTGCGTCGGGCATGAAGCGCTGCAGCATCCCGAAGGTGACCGGCTCGCCGGCCAGCTCCCCCGAGATCGAGCCGAGCGGGTCGGCGATGTGGTCGGACGTGACCTCGCGCAGGGCCCGGTGCAGCACGAGGTCCTTGTTGGTTCCGGGGGTCAGCTTGCGGAACAGCTTGAGGATGTACTGGCCGCCGTAGACGATCGACGTGTTGCTCTGCTCGGTGCTGATGGGGTGGCCGCGCAGGCCGGACTCGAGCTCCGCGCCAGGCTCAGGCGCGAACTCGACGCCGTCGACCGCGGTGCTTGAGGCGATCAGGTCGAGCAGGTGGCACGTCAGGTCGGCGTCGCCGGAGGCCTCGTAGACCGCCGGCCCGTTCGCGAGTGGTATCGAGGCGGCCGCCGGGACGTCGGGCACCTGGTCGTCGCGGTGGCCGATGAGCAGCTGGTAGGGCTCGCGGCGATCACCCTGCTCGACCTCGACCACGAGGTGCAGAAGCAGCGCGTCGTCGCCGGCCGGGAGCTCGGTCGCCGCGAGGGCGCGCACACCGGTGATCTCGCGGTCTTTGCCGCCGAACCAGCGTTGGGTCGGCAGCCACGCGGGCAGGGCCTCGGCGATCTGCGTGACCAGGTCGTCCTGGGGTCCGCTCGTGTCCGCTCGGTGGGAACCGGTCGTGGGGTTCTCGCTCATGACATGCTCCTCCGCTCGCCGTCGTCCTCGGTGTCGGTCAACTGGAACCAGTAGAAGCCGTGCCCCGGCAGGGTCAGCAGGTACGGCAGCTCGCCGACCCGCGGGAAGCGCACGCGACCCGTCAGCTCGACGGGCGTGCGGCCCTCGTGGTCGGCCAGGTTCAGCTCGACCGGCTGCGGGAACCGCGACAGGTTGTTGACGCATAGCACGACGTCGAGCTCGCCGTCCTCGCGGACGAGGCGGCGCTCGTAGGCCAGGACGCTCGGGTTCGAGCCGCCCAAGTCGACGAACTCGCCCTCGGCGAAGGCCGGGTGCTCCTTGCGCACCGAGATCATGCGGCGGGTCCAGTTCAGCAACGAGGCGCTGCTGCCCTGCTGCGACTCGACGTTGATGGCCTCGTAGCCGTACGTCGGGTCCATGATCGGCGGCAGGTACACGCGGCCGGGGTCGGAGCGCGAGAAGCCCGCGTTGCGGTCGGGCGACCACTGCATCGGGGTGCGCACCGCGTCGCGGTCACCCAGCCAGATGTTGTCGCCCATGCCGATCTCGTCGCCGTAGTAGAGCACGGGCGAGCCGGGCAGGCTCAGGAGCATCGCGGTGAACAGCTCGAGCTGGTTGCGGTCGTTCTCGAGCAGCGGCGCGAGGCGACGACGGATGCCGATGTTGGCCTTCATCCGCGGGTCCTTGGCGTACTCGCGGTACATGTAGTCACGCTCGTCGTCGGTGACCATCTCGAGCGTCAGCTCGTCGTGGTTGCGCAGGAAGATGCCCCACTGCGTGCCGTCGGGGATCGGCGGGGTCTGCGCGAGGATCTCCGAGATCGGGAAGCGCGACTCGCGCCGCACCGCCATGAAGATGCGCGGCATGAGCGGGAAGTGGAACGCCATGTGGCACTCGTCGCCGCCGACGTCCGGGTTGCCGAAGTACTCCACGACGTCGGCGGGCCACTGGTTCGCCTCGGCGAGCAGCACGCGGCCGGGGAACTCGCGGTCGATCGTGGCGCGCACCTCGCGCAGATACTCGTGCGTGCGGGGGAGGTTCTCGCAGTTCGTGCCCTCCTCCTCGAACAGGTAGGGCACGGCGTCGAGCCGGAAGCCGTCGATGCCGAGGTCGAGCCAGAAGCGCAGGATGTCGAGCATCGCCTCGCGCACGGCCGGGTTCTCGAAGTTGAGGTCGGGCTGGTGGCTGAAGAAGCGGTGCCAGAAGAACTGCCCGCGCACGGGGTCGTAGGTCCAGTTCGACGACTCGGTGTCGACGAAGATCACGCGGGCGTCGCTGTAGGCGGAGTCGTCGTCGGACCACACGTAGAAGTCGCCGTAGGGGCCGTCGGGATCCTGGCGCGAGGCCTGGAACCACGGGTGCGCGTCCGAGGTGTGGTTGAGGACGAGGTCGGTGATCACCCGGATGCCGCGACTGTGCGCCTCCTCCAGCAGGTGCACGAAGTCGTCGACCGTGCCGAACTCGGGCAGGACCGCGCGAAAGTCGCTGATGTCGTAGCCGCCGTCGCGCAGGGGGCTCGCGTAGAACGGGGGGAGCCAGAGGCAGTCGACGCCGAGCCACTCGAGGTAGTCGAGCTTGCCGGCCAGGCCGCGCAGGTCGCCCGTGCCGTCGCCGTCGGAGTCGGCGAAGGCCCGCACCAGCACCTCGTAGAACACCGCGCGCTTGAACCACTCGGGGTCGCTCGGCGCCTGCTCGGCGTGCGCGAAGTCGTCGGCCTGCGGTTCGACGAGCGTGCCGTCGGCCTCGACCGACTCACCCGTGTGCGGGATGTCCTCGAGTCCCTCGAGCGCGGCATCGGGGGCGGTGTCCAGGTCGTGCTGGTCGCTCGTCATGCAGGGGGCTCCTCGATGTCAGGGGTCGGGCGTCGGCTCAGGCTCACGACGTGCGCGCAGGCGCGCGTCGGGTCGAGCCGGACGTAGTTCTGGGGGCCCCACGTGTAGGTCTCGCCGGTCACCTCGTCGTGGGCCGTGAGCTGCTCCTCGGCGCCGAAGCCGAGGGCGGTCAGGTCGAGCGACAGCGTGCCCTCGCGGGTCTCGTGGGGGTCGAGCGAGACGACCGTGACGACGGTGTCGCCCGTCGCGGGGTCCTGCTTGGAGTACGCGATCAGGGCGTCGTGGTCGACGTGGTGGAACTGCAGCGTGCGCATCTGCTGAAGGGCCGGGTGCGCGCGGCGAATCTCGTTGAGCCGCGTGAGCCACGGCTCGAGCGATCGCCCTTCGGCCAGGGCCGCCACGAAGTCGCGCGGGCGCAGCTCGTACTTCTCGGAGTCGAGGTACTCCTCGCTGCCCGGCTTCACGGCCTCGTGCTCGTACAGCTCGTACCCGGCGTAGACGCCCCAGGTCGGGGAGAGCGTGGCGGCGAGGGCCGCGCGGAGGGCGAACATGCCCGGTCCGCCGACCTGCAGGTGCTCGGGGAGGATGTCGGGGGTGTTGACGAAGAGGTTGCCGCGACCCTCGTCCCAGTGCTCGCGCAGGTCCTCGCCGAACTCCGTCAGCTCCTCCTTGGTCGTGCGCCAGGTGAAGTACGTGTAGCTCTGCGTGAACCCGAGCCGGGCCAGGCCCCACAGGCGCGCAGGCCGCGTGAACGCCTCGGCGAGGAACAAGACGTCGGGGTGCTCGGCCTTGACGTCGGCGATGAGCCGCGCCCAGAAGCTCGGCGGCTTGGTGTGCGGGTTGTCGACCCGGAAGATACGGATGCCGCGCTCGACCCAGTGCAGCGTGATGCGCAGCATCTCCGCCTGGGCCGACTCCGGGTCGTTGTCGAAGTTGATGGGGTAGATGTCCTGGTACTTCTTCGGCGGGTTCTCCGCGTACGCGATCGTGCCGTCGGGCAGCGTCGTGAACAGCTCGGGGTGCTCGGTGACCCACGGGTGGTCGGGCGCCGCCTGCAGCGCGAGGTCGAGCGCGACCTCGAGGCCGAGCTCCTGGGCGTGCGCGACGAACGCGCGGAAGTCGTCGTCGGTGCCCAGCTCGGGGTGGATCGCGTCGTGACCGCCCGCGGCGGAGCCGATCGCCCAGGGTGACCCCGGGTCGGTGGGGCCCGGCGTCAGCGTGTTGTTGGGGCCCTTGCGGTTGACCTCGCCGATCGGGTGGATCGGCGGCAGGTAGACGACGTCGAACTGCATCGCCGCGGCCCGCTCCAGCTCGGAGCGCGCGGTGGCGAACGTGCCGTGCACCGGTGTGCCCTTGGTGTCGACGCCGCCCGTGGACCGGGGGAAGAACTCGTACCAGGAGCCGTAGGCGGCCCGCTGGCGATCGACCCAGACCTGTCGCGGCGCGCCCTTCGTGACGAGCTCGCGGACGGGGTGGTCGTGCATCAGGGCGCGGACCTCGGGGCCGAGCGCGGGACCCACGCGGGCCCCCAGCGGGAGCTCGGCGTCCCGCAGGGCGTCGGCGGCTCCCTGCAGAGCAGGCTGGTCGGCCTTCCGCTCGCGACGCTCGGCGACGCTCTCGAGGAGGCGGGCCGCGAGCTCGAGGTCGTTCGCGAGCTCGGCGGGGCCCTGGCCGGCGGCGAGCTTGACCGCGATCGCATGGGTCGTGGTGGCCCAGGGGTCGCTCCAGGCGTCGACGCGGAACGTCCAGAGGCCCGGTGCGTCGGGCACGATCGTCGCGCCGAAGCGGTCGAGCCCCGTGCCGATCTCGCTCATGCGGATCGTGCGGTCGCGGCGTTCGCCGGGGCCGCGCCAGGCCACGTTCGCGGCGACCGCGTCGTGGCCCTCGCGCCAGACGGTCGCGACGACGGGGACGTGCTCCCCGACGACGGCCTTGGACGGATACGTGCCGTCGCCCGAGACGGGCCTGACGTCGTCGATCCCGATGCGTGCGGTCATGGTCGAGCCTCCCCGTTCGTCGATGTCGTCGTTCGGTGGTGTGCGTCGTGCCGTCCCTCTGCCTCGAACGTACCGAGAGACCGGGGAGGGCGCGATCCCACGGTGCCCCGCCTCAGATCTGCAGCGGCCTCTGCGCGGCCAGGACGCGACGGACCAGACCGGACGGCGCGACGTCGTCGATCAGCGCCGACGCCGTGAAGTCGGCAGCGAGCCGCTCGAACGCGCGGCCACGACGCAGCATCGCGTGCTTGCCGCCCTCGACGCGCACGTAGGACAGGTCGGCGGTGCGGGCCAGCACCTGTGCAGCCGCGGCGGAGCGCTCGGGCACGGCGATCCGGTCGTCGGTGCCGTGGGCGATCAGGACGCGCCGCCCGGACAGGTCGACTGCCCCGTCCGAGGGGTAGACCCACGGGTTGAGGGCCACGACGCTGCGGACGTCCCCGCGGTCTCCGGCCAGCAGTGCCGCACGTCCACCGAGCGAGTGACCGACGAGGCCGAGCGGGAGACCTCCCGCCGCGCGCACCTGCAGCTGTGCGATCGCCCAGTCGACGTCGTCGACCGGGGTGTGCTGCGTGTCCCAGCCCCGGGTGGAGTTGAGGAGGCGGTAGACCGCGATGCGCCGACGGCCTGCGCGCGCGATCTGCTTCGCGATCGGGATCATGCGCAGCACCGACAGCTGGGTGGGGCTGACCATCGGGTTGCCACGCCTGCTCGCACCCCCGTGCAGCACGAGGACCGCGGCCTCCGGGTTCCGAGGTTCTGCGACGGGGATCAGGCGGGGGCTGTTGCTCACGTCCCCAGTGTTCCCCCGGACCCGCAGCCGAAACCGTGAGGTGGGGCCCGTGCCTCCGCCTTGTCTAGATTTGGTGCCCAATGTGCAGTTTGTCGAGGTCGAAACCGCACATTGGGCACCAAATCTGGGTTCGGCGGCCGGTCAGTCCTCTCGGGGGGCCTTGAGGAGCAGGAGCGAGCGGGGGCCGAGGGTCAGGGCGCTGCCCGCGGGGAGGGGCGCCTCCCACGCGGGTTCGCCGTCGGCGACCGACGTGTCG
>JAHEXN010000109.1:8348-9933 GCA_023252095.1 Actinomycetes bacterium
CGAACTCCGGCCCGGGCAGGGCGACGTCGACCGGCTCGGCGCCGGCGTGCAGGAGCAGGAGCCAGGAGTGGTCGGCGATCAGGACGCCCTCACGGGTGCGGGACTGGCTGTTCGAGCCGTCGATCCACATGCCCAGCGTGCGGCGGCCCTCGTCGAGCCAGTCGGGCTCGGTCATCTCCTGGCCGTCGGGGCGGAGCCAGATCAGGTCCGGGCGACCCGTCGGCGTCGTGCGGCCGTCGAAGAACTGCGCCTGCCGCAGGGCTGGGCTCTTCGCGCGCAGGTGGATCACGCGACGCGCGAACGCCAGCATCGACTCCGACTCCTCGGTGTCGCTCCAGTCGACCCACGTGGTCGGGTCGTCGAGGCAGTAGGCGTTGTTGTTGCCGCCCTGCGTGCGCCAGCGCTCGTCACCCGCGACGAACATCGGCGTGCCGGTCGAGAGCAGGAGCGTCGCGAGCAAGTTGCGGCCCTGGCGCGCCCGGAGATCGCGGATCTCGGCGTCGTCGGTCTCGCCCTCGACGCCGTGGTTCCACGAGCGGTTGTCGTTGGTGCCGTCTCGGTTCTCCTCGCCGTTGGCCTCGTTGTGCTTGTGGTCGTACGACACCAGGTCGCGCAGCGTGAAGCCGTCGTGCGCGTTGACGAAGTTGATCGACTGCCACGGCCGCCGGAGCGTGTGGTCGTAGAGGTCGGAGGAGCCCGAGAGTCGGTACGCGAGGTCGTCGACGCCGCCGGCGTGCCCCCGCCAGAAGTCGCGCACGGTGTCGCGGTAGATGCCGTTCCACTCGGCCCACTGGGCGCCGAAGTCACCGACCTTGTAGCCCTCGCCCGTCGCGTCCCACGGCTCGGCGATGAGCTTGCAGCGCGCGAGGACTGGATCGGTTGCGATGGCCGTGAGCAGGGCGGCGTCGCGGTCGAAGGTGCCGCCGTTCGGGCGCCCCATCGTGCTGGCGAGGTCGAAGCGGAAGCCGTCGACGCCGAGCTCGGTGGCCCAGTACCGCAGCGAGTCGGTCACGAGGCGGATCACGGTCGGCGAGGACGCCTCGAGCGTGTTGCCGCAGCCCGTGATGTCGGCCATGTGGCCGTCCTCGTCGTGCAGGTAGTACGCCGGCGCCTCGTACCCGCGGAAGCTCAGGGTGGGGCCGTCGGGGCCGCCCTCGCACGTGTGGTTGTAGACGACGTCGATCAGCACCTCGATGCCCGCGGCGTGCATCGCGGCGACCATCGTGCGGAACTCCTCGACCTCGCGGCCGGGCTCGCTCGCGTACCCCGCGTGCGGGGCGAAGTAGCCGAGCGGCGAGTAGCCCCAGTAGTTCTGCCGGCCGGCGCGCATCAGCGAGGGCTCGTCGCTGAAGGCGTGCACGGGGAGCAGCTCGACCGCGGTGACGCCGAGTCGCAGCAGGTGCTCGACGACGGCGGGGTGGGCCAGGCCGAGGTAGGTGCCGCGCAGCTGCTCGGGCACGTCGGGGTGCTGCGCCGTGAACCCCTTGACGTGCAGCTCGTAGACGACGGTCTCCTCGAACGGCACCTCCGGCTTGGTGCCGGTGTCGGGGCCGCCGGGGCTCGTGACGACGCTGAGCGGCACGGA
>JAHEXN010000110.1 GCA_023252095.1 Actinomycetes bacterium
GCGCCGGCACCGATCAGCAGGTACCAGGCCCACACCGGGCTCGTGGGTGAACCGTCGGCCGACGCCGACGAGACGACCGTGGCGGTCAGGCCCGACTCGCCGGCCTGCTCGCCGACCCACGCGACGAATCGCTCGGTGAGGGCGGTTGCGTGGTCGCGCGCCTCGTCGGCGGAGTCGGCGTCGACGCTCAGGGCGACGACGTCGGAGCCGGTCCTGACCTCGGTCGAGACGGGGGCGTCCACGCCGGCTTCATCGGCGAGGTCGCGGCCCTCGAGCGCTGCGGCGTAGGAGGCCACGATCCGCGCACCGGGGGAGGTGGGTCCGGACTCGCCCGTCCGCTGCACGAGCACCTCGGCGGTGCCCGTGTACTGGGGAGTCTGGAACGTCACGGCGAGTGCGGCGAGACCGATCCCGACGAGGGTCGCGGCGACGAGGATCGGCCAGCGGCGGACGACGGCGATGAAGGTGTGACGCACGAGTCTCTCTCCCGATGAGGGTGTGGACGTGCCGAAACACTACGGTATGAGGACCCCTCGTCGGTGGTGCGCCGATCCTGTAGATGATGCCGCGCTGTTCCGACGATCTCACCGATCATCGGAGCAGCATGAGTTCCACCCCGTCCACGTTCGCCGACCTGGGCCTGTCGCCCGGTCTCGTGACGGTGCTCGCGGGCCTCGGGTACGAGACGCCCACGCCCATCCAGGCACGCGCGATCCCTGAGCTGTTGGCCGGCCGCGACGTCGTCGGCCTGGCGCAGACCGGCACCGGCAAGACCGCCGCGTTCGCCCTGCCGATGCTCGACGGCATCGACCCCGACCGGTCCGAGACGCAGGCGCTGATCATGGCGCCGACGCGTGAGCTGGCCCTTCAGGTCGCCGACGCCGTCACGAGCTACGCCGCCCAGCTCCCGGGCATCCGGGTGCTGCCGGTCTACGGCGGTCAGGGCTACGCGGCCCAGCTGCGCGGCCTCGAGCGCGGCGCCCACGTCGTGGTCGGCACCCCCGGCCGCGTGATCGACCACCTCGAGCGCGGGAGCCTGGAGCTGTCGGGCCTCGATCACCTCGTGCTCGACGAGGCCGACGAGATGCTCACGATGGGCTTCGCGGAGGACGTCGAGCGCATCCTGCGCGACACCCCCGACGAGAAGCAGGTGGCGCTGTTCTCCGCCACGATGCCACCGGCCATCCGCCGCCTCGCCAAGAAGTACCTCAACGATCCGGTCGACGTCTCGATCGACGCCAGCATCCGGTCGACGTCGACCGTCAAGCAGCGATGGATCGGCGTCCACCACCACGGCAAGTTCGACGCCCTCACGCGCCTGCTCGAGGTCGAGAACGGCGACGGGCTCCTGATCTTCGTGCGCACCAAGCAGTCCACCGAGGACCTCGCCGAGCGTCTACGGGGGCGCGGCTTCGACGCTGCCGCCCTGAACGGCGACCTGGCCCAGGCGCAGCGCGAGCGCATCGTCGGCGGACTCAAGTCCGGAGCCATCGACATCGTCGTCGCGACCGACGTCGCCGCCCGCGGACTCGACGTCGACCGCATCACGCACGTCATCAACTACGACATCCCGCACGACACCGAGGCCTACGTGCACCGCATCGGTCGCACGGGTCGCGCCGGCCGCAGCGGCGACGCGATCGTGTTCGTCACGCCGCGCGAGCGGCGCATGCTGTCGGCTCTCGAGAAGGTCTCCGGCCGCACGCTCGAGCAGATGTCGGTCCCGTCGCCCGACGAGGTCAACGAGCGTCGGGCGTCGCGCCTGACCGAGTCGATCACCGCGAGCCTCGGCTCGCCGCAGTTCCACGCGTTCCGCGCCCTCGTGGAGGGCTACGCCGCCGAGCAGGGCGTCGAGATGGTCGACATCGCGGCCGCGCTGGCCGTGCTGAGCGCCGACGACCCGAACTTCTTCCTGCGCCCGGAGGACGAGGTCCGTCAGGCGGCACGCACGGAGCGACGCGAGCGCGACGACCGGGAACCGCGTGAACCGCGTGAGCGTGGTGAGTCCCGGTCGTTCGATCGTTCCGGCCAGGACTCTGGCGAGTGGACGCGCTACCGCCTCGCGGTGGGCAAGCGGCACAAGATCGGCCCCTCGGCGATCGTCGGTGCCCTCGCGAACGAGGGCGGACTCAAGCGTTCCGACTTCGGCAAGATCACGATCGGCGCCGACCACGCGATCGTCGAGCTCACGGCCGACCTGCCGGCGGCCGTGTTCGAGGCGCTGTCGACGACGCGCATCTCCGGCAAGCTCATCGACCTGAGGCTCGACGACGGTCCGCCGCCGCGCCGCGAGCGGGCCCGTGTCGGTGACGACGACCGCGGTGGACGCGGCGGGCGCCCGTCCAAGGGGCCCCGCAAGCCGCGGCACACGGCGCGGCACGACTGACCTGACCGCTGGGGCCGGACGGTGCGTGGCGGCATACGATGGCCGCCATGCACCGGCTGCAGAACGCTTCGCGCGACTACGACTGGGGCTCGTCCTCGGACATTCCTCACTTCCTCGGGTCGTCCCCGGACGGCAAGCCGTTCGCGGAGATCTGGATGGGGACCCACGAGCTGAGCCCGTCCGAGGTCGAGGTCGAGGGCGTCCGCACCCCGCTCGGTGAGGTTGCCGGGCAGCTCCCCTTCATGATGAAGATCCTGGCGGCGGGGCGTCCGTTGTCGCTCCAGGTCCACCCGAACGCTCAGCTCGCGCGGATCGGCTTCGAGGCCGAGAACCAGCGCGGGGTCCCGCTCGACGCGCCGGACCGCACGTACAAGGACCCGCGCCACAAGCCCGAGATGGCGTACGCGCTCACGACGTTCGACACCCTCGTCGGCTTCCGGCCCACCGCCGAGATCCTGCGCGTCCTCGACGCGATCGACACGGGCCTCACGGGGCGCCTCGCGGAGGAGCTGCGCAGCAAGCCGGGCTTCGACGGGATCGTCCGCATCGTCGAGCAGCTCCTGACCGAGCCGCCCGCGCCGGACGAGGTCGCCGAGGTCGTCGAGCAGTGCCGGCGGCTCGTGGCCCAGCATGTCGACGTCAAGCGCGCCTACGTGACGCTCACCGAGGTCGCCGACCACTTTCCGGGCGATCCGGGACTCGTCATCACCCTCCTGCTCAACCGGGTCACGCTGCAGCCCGGCGAGGCGGCCTTCCTGGGCGCCGGCATCATCCACGCCCACCTCCACGGGATGTGCATCGAGGTCATGACGTCGTCCGACAACGTGCTCCGGGCGGGTCTGACCTCCAAGCACGTCGACCCTGACGGTCTCGTGACGTGCCTCGAGCGGGGGATGTCACGCCTGGCCCGCATCACGCCCGAGGTCGTGGGCACCGAGACCGAGGTCTTCGCCCCTGACGTCGACGAGTTCGCGCTCGCCGTGACCCAGGTCGCGGCGTCCGACGCGAGCGGCACGCCGCTCTACGGGGCGGGACGTCGCATCGTGCTCTGCACGGGCGGTCGCGTCGAGCTCGTCACCGCCGGTGGCGGGTCCACCCCGCTGGTGCGGGGCGACTCGGTGTACGTCGACTCCGGCGACGGCGAGGTCCGGGTCGTCGGCACGGGTGAGGTTGCCGTGGCGTTCACGCCGGACGAGGAGACGCCAGGCCGCCTGATCGACCTGGTTTGATCTGGCGGGCAGGCAGGCGTTGCGTCAGCGGAGGTCGGCGCGGCCGAGCTCCTGCAGCGCGACCGAGACCTCCTTGACCCGCTGGCTGTGCTCACGCGTCGTGACGAGCACCGCGTCGGCCGTGTGGGCGACGACGACGTCCTTCAGGCCCACGACCGCGACGGTGGTGCCGTCGGCGGAGATCACGAGCCCGTCGGCGTCGACGAAGATCGTGCCGTCGGTCGACGTGGCACCCACGTCGGCCAGCGCGGCGAAGTCGCCGATGTCGTCCCAGCCGAACGTGCCCGGCACGACGGCCATGCCGCCCTCGAGCGAGACCGGCTCGGCGATCGCGTGGTCGATCGCGATCTTGGTCAGGCTCGGCCAGATCCGGGCGAGCACCTCGTCGCGACCCGGCGTGTGCCACGAGGCGGCGATCTCGCGGACGCCGTCGTGCAGCGTGGGCTGGAGCCGGGCGAGGTGGTCGAGCAGCACGGAGGCCCGCACGACGAACATGCCGGCGTTCCAGCTGAAGTCACCGCTGGCGACGTACTCCTGCGCGGTGGCGAGATCTGGCTTCTCGACGAAGCGCCGCACCGCGTGCGCCGTGGGTGCGCCGGCCAGCCCGAGCACGTCGCCTCCCTCGATGTAGCCGAACGCCGTCGAGGGGGAGGCCGGCGTGATGCCGATCGTCACGAGCAGTCCGGTGCGCGCTGCGGCGACGGCCTCGGCGACCGCCGCGGCGAAGACGATCTCGTCCTCGACGACGTGGTCGGCGGCGAAGGAGCCCACGATGGCCTCGGGCTCGCGCTCGGCGATGATCGCGGCGGCGAGGGCGATCGCGGGCATCGAGTCGCGCGGCGAGGGCTCGACCACGAGGTGGGTCAGGTCGGGAAGCTGCTCGCGCACGCCCCCCGTGTGGGAGATGCCCGTGACGACGTGGACGCGGTCTGGGCCGACGAGCGGCTCGAGGCGGTCCCACGTCTGCTGCAGGAGCGTGCGTCCGCCGCCCAGAAGGTCGAGCAGGAACTTCGGGCGAGACTGTCGCGAGAGCGGCCACAGGCGGGTGCCGGACCCGCCGGCGGGCACGATCGCGTGGAAGTCGTCCAGGGAGGGGCGCGTCACGGTCGCCAGCGTAGTGGCCGTGGCGCGTCCGATCGGCCGTTCCGTGACGAGAGTCGCCCTCTCCTAGTCTGGGGCCGTGGACGTTCTGGTGGAGGTCGAGAGGTCAGGGCTCGTCGAGAGCCGTCACCGCGGCGTGCTCGTGCACGTGCAGCCCGACGGAACGGTCGACTGGGCCATCGGTGACCCCGAGACCGTGATCTTCCCGCGTTCGGCGAACAAGCCGATCCAGGCCATGGCGATGCTCGAGGCGGGGCTACCCCTCGCGGGTCCCGAGCTCGCGATCGCGACCTCGAGCCACCACGGCGAGGTCATGCACCTCGAGCAGGTCCGTGCGGTGCTGCGGCGTGCCGGGTTGGACGAGTCGGCCCTCCAGACGCCCGCCTCGTGGCCCGACTCACCGCACGAGCACGCACGGGTCATCCGTGAGGGTGGGGGCAAGGCACCGATCCTCATGGACTGCTCGGGCAAGCACGCGGCGATGCTGCTGACCTGCGTCCTGCATGGATGGACGACCCACGACTACCTCGCGCCCGAGCACTCGCTCCAGCGGCAGGTCACCGAGACCTTCGCCCGTCTGACAGGTGCGCCGCCGGACGTGGTGGGCATCGACGGATGCGGGGCCCCGCTGCTCGCGACGTCCGTCGTGCGCCTCGCTCGGGCCATCGGCTCGATCGCCACCGGCGGGACCGAGGAGTCACGGCGGCTCGTCGCAGCGATCACCGCGCACCCCACGTTGGTCAGTGGCACCCGGGCGCCTGAGCGGCACTTCATCGAGGGCCTCCCCGGCGTCATCGCGAAGACGGGCGCGGAGAGCACGATGGTCGTCGGCTGGCCCGACGGCTCGGCCCTCGTCGGCAAGATCGAGGATGGCTCCGCCCGCGCGCTGACCGTCGCGATGTCGCGTGCGGTCGAGGTGCTGGGTGGTCCGGTCGTGCTTTCGGAGCCGCGGCCCGAGGTGCTCGGCGGCGGTCGCCCCGTCGGCGAGATCCGACCGGCCTTCTGAGGTCGGTCGCACTGGCCTGTCCACCGCGCCACCTGCTGTGATGCAGGTCGCTGTCCACTCCGCTTGCGCTTGCTAACTTTTGCAAGCACGATGGGGGCATGGCGAAACTGACCTCGACGGAAGGCGTCACCGGCGCCGTCAAGGACACCGTCAAGGACACCGTGGGGGGACTCGGCGAGTACCTCCGCGAGCAGCGTCGCCAGGCCCAGCTCTCGTTGCGCCAGCTGGCCGAGGAGTCGGACGTCTCGAATCCGTACCTCAGCCAGATCGAACGAGGGCTGCGGCGTCCGTCGGCAGAGGTGTTGCAGCAGATCGCGAAGGCACTGCGCATCTCGGCCGAGTCGCTCTACGTGCGCGCCGGGATCCTCGACGCGGACCGGAGCGGCGCTCGGATGGTCGAGGACGCCATCGGCCTCGACCCTCGCCTGACCGAGCGACAGAAGTCGACCCTGCTCGACATCTACCGCTCGTTCGTCGGCACCGACGTCGCCGCCGGCGACGAGCTGGCGCTGGGACTGTCCGAGCAGACCGAGAACACCAACGTCCAGGAGGACACACCATGAGCATCACCGACACCGTCAACGCCCGCATCAAGGCCATCGTCGAGGACGTCAAGTCCCTCACCGACGAGCTTGCCAAGATCGACGTCTCCGACCTGCAGGGCAAGGCCAAGAGCTCGGCCGCCGGCGCCTACGCAGATCTGGCCAAGCGCGGCGAGGAGTTCGTCGCCACGGCGCGCAGCCTCAAGCTCGACGACGTGAAGTCGGTCGTGAAGGTCTACACCGACAAGGCCGAGGAGACCGTCTCCGAGACCGTCGCCAAGGTCACGAAGAAGGCCCCCGCCGCCAAGAAGGCCCCGACCGCCGCGCCGGCGAAGAAGGCTCCCGCCGCCAAGAAGGCTCCTGCGGCCAAGAAGGCCCCGGCGAAGACCACGACGGCCAAGAAGGCGCCCGCCGCGAAGAAGGCTCCGGCCGCCAAGAAGGCGCCCGCCGCGAAGAAGGCTCCGGCCGCGAAGAAGGCGACTCCGGCCAAGAAGGCCGCGTCGTCGCAGTCCTGAGTCTCCCGCTGCACCGACGACGGGCCGGTACCTCCTCTCGGGGGGTGCCGGCCCGTCGTCGGTCGTTAGGGTGAGGCCGTGCTCGAACTCGGATCTCTGCAGACGACGATCTCGCTGGCCCTCACGATCGTGCTGTTCGTCGTGAAGGCCTTCGCGCTGGGCGACTGCTTCGCGCGCAACGGACGCGACTTCGACGGTGCCGGCACGCTCTCGAAGAATGCCTGGCCGCTGATCCTGGGCATCGCCGTGGCGGCTCACCTCGTGTGGTGGTACCCGCTGTCGCTGCTCAACCTCGCCGGCACGGTCGCGGCGCTGGTGTACCTGGCCCAGGTGCGCGGCTCGTCGTCCTCGTCCTGGTGACGCCAGCGGGAGTCCGGGCCCGTCGCTCCTGACCGGACTCAGACGGCGGAGCCGGGCTCGAGGCGGGCGCCCGTGCGTGGCGGGTGCAGCCATCGGGTCGCCACGAGGAGGGCCGTCGCGACGTCGGCCTCCGACGGGTCGAGCCCACGGGTCCCGCTGGCGAGCGCCTCGAGCAGTCGTGCCGTCTGTGCGGGGTCGAGCTCGGCGTCGACCGTGCCGTCATGGATCGCGGCGTCGACCAGGGCCCGCAGGTCTTCGGGGGCCGGTGCGTCCGCGAGCAGTGCGTGCTCGAAGGCGGCGATCAGTGCGTCCCAGGCCGGTGTCACGGCGCCAGTCTAGGCGACACGTCGATCACCTCTAGAACACGCGTTCGAGTCGAGGCTATGCTGATCGGGTGTACTTCCAGGGTTCCCTGCTGGATCCCGATCCCGGCACGGGGTCGGGCGTCTCGCTCGCGCCGCTCGGGTCGGCGGTGCAGCGTCGCGAGCTGGCCCACGGCGCCTGGGTCGATGTGCGACCTGGCTGGGTCCGCGGTGCCGATCCGCTGTTCCTGAAGCTGCAGACCGAGGTCCAGTGGCGGGCCGACCGGCGCGAGATGTACGACTCCGTCGTCGACGTGCCCCGACTCCTGGCGGCCTTCGGTCCTCGCGACGAGTGGCCGCACCCGTCGCTCGTGGCGATGCGGGAGGCCCTCGAGGCGCACTACGCCGACGAGCTCGCCGAGCCGTTCGTGTCGGCGGGCCTGTGCTACTACCGCGACGGCCGCGACAGCGTGGCGTGGCACGGCGACCGGATCGGCCGGGGGCGCAGCGAGGACACCATGGTCGCGATCATCTCGCTCGGCTCGCCGCGGCGGCTCAGCCTGCGTCCGCGCGGTGGGGGTGACACGATCGGGTTCCTGCTCGGGCACGGCGACCTCCTCGTGATGGGCGGCACCTGTCAGCGCACGTGGGACCACGCGGTGCTCAAGACGTCCAAGCCCGTCGGGCCCCGCATCTCGGTCCAGCTCCGCCCGCGTGGTGTCCTCTAGTCCCTCAGGTCGCGAGCATCACACCAAGTCCCCGGCGGGCGGTGGGCCTGCCGTCACCACTCCTGGCGGGCGGTGAGCCTGCCGTCACTGAAGGTGCTCCCGTGACGGCAGGCTCACCGCCCAGTCCGAGTCGCCGCGTGTCCACAGGAACCCTCCGTCCACAGGCGCGTATTCGACCCACCTCCCGCGCCTGGTCATGTCATTGCCTCGGGATATGCCCGCACCTTCCGCTATCCCGCACGAGTTCCTGACCGGTCCCTTTGCCACCTCGCAGTGGCGGAAGGCCGGACTCTCTCCGACGATCCTCGAGGGTCGTCGCTTCCGCCGACTGCTCCCACGTGTCTGGGTGCACGTGGACGTCCCCGTCGGACCGGCCGAGTGCCTGCTCGCTGCGCAGCTGTGCCTGCCCGACCGTGCGCGCGTGAGCCACCTGACGCGACTGCAGGTGCTCGGGTGGGACTCCATCGCGGCGCCGTTCCACTTCACGATCGCCGGTGAGCTGCACCTCGACCTGCCTGACGTCGTGCTCCACCGCACGAAGGCACTCCCGCCGAGCACGCCGGAGGGCGTGCGCCCGGCGGCGGCGTGGATCCAGACCTGCTCCACCGCCCCGCGCCTGGAGTGTATCGCCAGGGGCGACTGGCTCCTGCACAACGGGCACGCGACTCTCTCCGAGATTGCCGAGACGGTCCGCCTCCATCGGTGGAGGCCAGGGGCGCTGCAGGCCAGGCGCATCTGTCGTGACCTGGACCAGCGGTCGGCCTCGCCCCAGGAGAGTCGCCTGCGCTCGTGGTGCCAGGCCGGCGGTCTTCCGCGACCACGGGTCAACGCCCCCGTCCTCGACCGCGGCCGCCAGATCGCGATCGTCGACCTGCTCTTCGAGGAGTATCGACTCGTCGTGGAGTACGAGGGTCGTCAGCACCGCGAGGATCCGCGGCAGTTCGCTCGCGACGTCCAGCGTTACGCCGACCTCCGAGCCGCAGGGTACGAGTACGTGCAGGTCACAGCGGAGATGCTCCGTCATCCGCAGGCCGTCGTGCTCCTGATCCATCAGAAGCTCTGCGCACGCGGGTACGCCGGGCCCTCACCGGTCTTCGGCTCCGACTGGCGCGAGCTGACGCGGCCGATCGTCCTTGGGCGGTGAGCCTGCCGTCACGCGTGGCGTGCGGTGACGGCAGGCTCACCGCTCCGGAGGCGACGTGACGGCTAGCTCACCGCCCCCGGTGGGCGGGTGGGTCAGCGTCCGGAGCGACGCGCCTTGGCGGCGCGGGCGCGCTCGGACTGGTTCAGCACGACCTTGCGGATGCGCACGTGGGTGGGCGTGAGCTCGACGCACTCGTCCTCGCGGCAGAACTCCAGCGACTGCTCGAGCGACAGCTTCTTCGGCGGGATGACCTTCTCGAAGTTGTCCGACGTCGCCGACCGGATGTTGGTCTGCGCCTTCTCCTTGGTGATGTTGACGTCCATGTCGTCGTCACGCGAGTTCTCGCCGACGATCATGCCCTCGTACACCTCGGTGGTCGGCTCGACGAACAGCGTGCCGCGCTCCTGCAGGTTCGTCATCGCGAACGACGTGACGGCCCCGGCGCGGTCGGCAACGAGCGAGCCCGACGGACGCG
>JAHEXN010000111.1 GCA_023252095.1 Actinomycetes bacterium
CGGTCGACCTACCCTGACCCGGTTCGCCCAAAACCACCCGCGGGCGCCGTGCCGTTTGGGACCATCGGTCCATGACTTCTCCGAGCTCTCCGTCGGGAGAGTCGCCTGACGCGCTCCCTGACTGGGCGGTTGCGACTCCTGCTGAGCGTCGACCGGAACGATCGGGTGGCTACCTCCAGCTCGCCTTCGGTCTCCTCCTCGTCGTCGCCAGCGTCGTGATCGTCGGCGTCGAGGCGTGGGAGATCCTGACCCAGCCCAAGATCTCGACCGACGAGACCGTGGTCGAGCGCCTGGGCTGGCCTCTCCTGCCCGGCATCTTCGGCGTCGGCGTGCTCCTCGAGCGCTGGTACAGCCGGGGGTCGATCGACGTCTAGGACGCCGCCGCATCCGTCAGTCGCGCTTCGCCTTACTCGGCTGCACGCGCTTCGGCTCGCCCGGCATCTTGGGGTAGTCCGGGGGATAGGGCATTTCCGTGGGGTTCTCGGCCCAGAGCTCGAGCAGGGGAGTCAGGTCGTGTGCGACGTCGTCGATCTCGGCCCAGGCGTCGCCGTCTGCGCGGAGCAGGTCGGGGACGGTGCCCAGGTGGAAGCCGCGAGGTGAATCGAGGCCCGGCAGGGCCTCCCACGTGACGGGGAACGAGACCGGGGCACCGAGCTTCGGCCGCAGGCTGTAGGCGCTGGCGATCGTGCGGTCGCGGGCGTTCTGATTGAAGTCGACGAAGATCTTCGCCCCCCGCTCCTCCTTCCACCACGCCGTGGTGACTCCGTCGTGACGCTTCTCCAGCGCGCGGCCGACCGCGATCGCCGCGTGGCGGACGTCCGTCACGGTCCATCGCGGCGCGATACGGACGAAGACGTGGACGCCCCGGTTGCCGCTCGTCTTCACGAACGCGCGCAGGCCCAGCTTGGCCAGCAGCTCCCGCGTGGCGAGGGCCGCGTCGACGGCGTCGCGGAAGTCGGTGCCGTCCTGGGGGTCGAGGTCGATGCGCAGCTCGTCGGGACGGTCGACGTCGGCGCGACGCATGGGCCACGGGTGGAAGGTAATGGCGCCCATGTGGGCGGCCCACGCGACGTCCGCGACCTGGGCGGGGCAGATCTCGTCGGCTCGCCGCCCCGACGGGAAGTGCACGCGCACGGTCGGAAGGTGCTCGGGAGCACCCTTGGGCACACGTTTGGAGTAGAAGGCGTCGCCCTGGCTCTGCGACGACGTGAGCCGCATGCCTTCGCGCACACCCTTCGGCCAGCGCTCCAGGGCGGTCGGCCGGTCACGCAGTGCGCGCATGATGCCGTCGTCGACCGCGACGAAGTACTCGACGACCTGGAGCTTCGTGAACTCCGGCGTCTCGTCAGTGGCCTCGAAGACCACCCGGTCCGGGCTCGACACACGCACCGCGACGCCACCTGCGTCGACCTCCGCCGCCTTGGCTGCCATGGATCGCAGCCTACGCGGGCTCGTGGCCGATGAGGCATGCCTCACTGAGGCGAACCTTCGTTGAACGGCCGGAATCAATAAGGACACACTGTCGTTGTGAAATACATGGCGACGAGTGATGCGGTGACGGAAGGGACGTCTCACGACGACTCCTTCCCGACGCGTGCACGCGTCGCCGACGCGATCCTGCGCGGCGGCCCCTCCACGGCGGCCCGTCTCGCCGAGGAGCTCGACCTCACGCCCGCCGCGATCCGTCGCCACCTCGACCACCTCGTGGCCGAGGGCGTGCTCGAGTCTCGTGACCAGCGGGTCCACGGGCAGCGAGGCCGTGGCCGCCCGGCCAAGGTCTTCGCCCTGACCGACGTCGGCCGCGGGCAGTTCGCCCACGCCTACGACGAGATCGCCGTCGACGCGCTGGAGTTCCTGCGCGACTCGATCGGCGAGGACGCCGTCAAGCAGTTCGCCTCGCACCGGCTCGACGACCTCCGCGAGCGGCTCGCCGCGCGCCTGGAGGAGGTCGAGCCGTCGGAGCGTCCCGCCGCGCTGGCCGAAGCCCTCAGTGCCGAGGGCTTCGCGGCCTCCACCAGCAGCACCCCCGCCGGCACGCAGATGTGCCAGCACCACTGCCCGGTCGCGCACGTCGCCGAGCAGTTCCCCCAGCTGTGCGAGGCCGAGGCCGAGATGTTCGCGGGCCTCCTCGGCACCCACGTGCAGCGCCTGGCGACCATCGCCCACGGCGACGGCGTGTGCACGACGCACCTGCCCGACCCGACCACCCCCACCCATTCCACCTCGTCCCCCCACGCAGAGAAGGTGACGTCATGACCACCACGTCGCACGAGAACACCGGCGCGGCTCCCTCGATCGAGGAGCTCAACCCCGGACTCAAGGACGTCGGACGCTACGAGTTCGGCTGGTCCGACAAGAACGACGCGGGCGCCACGTCGCAGCGCGGACTCAACGAGGCCGTCGTCCGCAACATCTCGAACCTCAAGAGCGAGCCGCAGTGGATGCTCGACCTGCGCCTGAAGGGCCTCAAGCTCTTCGAGCGCAAGCCGATGCCCACGTGGGGCTCCGACCTCGGTGGCATCGACTTCGACAACATCAAGTACTTCGTGCGGTCCACCGAGAAGCAGGCCGCCACGTGGGACGACCTCCCCGAGGACATCAAGAACACGTACGACCGCCTGGGCATCCCCGAGGCAGAGAAGCAGCGCCTCGTCTCCGGCGTGGCCGCGCAGTACGAGTCCGAGGTCGTCTACCACTCGATCCGTGAGGATCTCGAGGCGCAGGGCGTCCTGTTCCTCGACACCGACACGGCCCTGCGCGAGCACCCGGAGATCTTCCAGGAGTACTTCGGCACGGTCATCCCCGTGGGCGACAACAAGTTCTCCGCGCTGAACTCCGCCGTGTGGTCGGGCGGCTCGTTCATCTACGTGCCGAAGGGTGTCCACGTCGACATCCCGCTGCAGGCCTACTTCCGCATCAACACCGAGAACATGGGCCAGTTCGAGCGGACGCTGATCATCGCCGACGAGGACTCCTACGTCCACTACGTCGAGGGCTGCACCGCGCCGATCTACTCGAGCGACTCGTTGCACTCGGCCGTCGTCGAGATCATCGTCAAGAAGGGCGCCCGCGTCCGCTACACGACGATCCAGAACTGGTCGAACAACGTGTACAACCTGGTCACCAAGCGCGCCGTCTGCGAGGCCGGCGCCACGATGGAGTGGGTCGACGGCAACATCGGCTCCAAGGTCACCATGAAGTACCCGGCCGTCTACCTGATGGGCGAGGGCGCCCGCGGCGAGACGCTGTCGATCGCGTTCGCCGGCGAGGGCCAGCACCAGGACGCCGGCGCCAAGATGGTGCACGCCGCACCGCGCACGTCGAGCTCGATCCTCTCCAAGTCCGTCGCCCGTGGCGGTGGCCGCACGTCGTACCGCGGCCTGCTGCAGGTCAACGAGGGCGCCCACGGCTCGGCCAGCACGGTCAAGTGCGACGCGCTGCTCGTCGACCAGATCAGCCGCTCCGACACGTACCCGTACGTCGACGTCCGCGAGGACGACGTGACGCTGGGCCACGAGGCCACGGTCTCCAAGCTCAGCGACGACCAGCTCTTCTACTTCATGTCACGTGGCATGGAAGAGGACGAGGCCATGGCGATGATCGTCCGCGGCTTCGTCGAGCCCATCGCGCGCGAGCTCCCGATGGAGTACGCGCTCGAGCTGAACCGTCTCATTGAACTTCAGATGGAGGGTGCTGTCGGATGACCGTTGTCGACAACATCGAGAACGTGCTGGAGCTCGACCACGTCGAGTCGCACCTGCACCCGGAGCCGTCGTACGACGTCGCCACGCACCCCGTGCCCACCGGCATGGAGGAGATCTGGCGCTTCACCCCGCTGAAGCGCCTGCGCGGTCTGCTTGAGGGCGCGCCGAGCGATGCCCACCTGACGTGGGAGCAGCAGCTCCCCGAGGGCGTCACGCTCAGCGAGATCAGCACCGAGCAGGCCCAGGCGCTCGCCGTCTCGGCCCCGCTCGACCGGCTCGGCGCCCTCGCGGCCGCCAACGCCGGGGGAGCGATGCTGCTCGACGTCCCGGCCGACCTCGTCGTCGACGAGCCCATCCGCCTGACGCTGCGCGGCAACGGTGCCTCCGAGACCGTCTGGGGCCACGTCGTGATCCGCGTCGGCCTGCACGCCAAGGCCACGGTTCTGGTCGACCACGTCGGCAGCGCCGCCTACGACGCGTTCACGCAGGTCGTCGTGTCCGACGGCGCGCAGCTCGACCTCGTCACGGTCAACGACTGGGACGACGACGCCGTGCACACCGAGCAGGTCAACATCCGCGTTGGCCGCGACGCCACGGTGCGCGCCTTCGAGTTCACCCTTGGCGGCGATCTCGTGCGCACCAGCACCAACGTCGACTACGCCGGCCCGGGCGGCAGCGCCGACCTGCTCGGCGTGTACTTCGCCGACGCCGGTCAGCACATCGAGCACCGCCTGTTCGCCGACCACACGGCGCCCCGCACGCGCAGCAACGTCCTCTACAAGGGCGCGCTGCAGGGCAAGGGCGCGCACACCGTGTGGATCGGCAACGTCCTGATCCGCAAGGTTGCCGAAGGCATCGAGACGTTCGAGCAGAACGACAACCTGGTTCTCACCGACGGAGCCCGCGCCGACTCGGTCCCCAACCTCGAGATCGAGACCGGCGACATCGCCGGTGCCGGTCACGCGAGCACGACGGGCCGCTTCGACGACCAGCACCTGTTCTACCTGCAGAGCCGCGGCATCCCCGAGGACGAGGCGCGGCGCCTCGTCGTGCACGGGTTCTTCAACGACATCATCCGGCGCATCGGCATCCCCGACGTGCAGGAGCGACTGGTCACGGCGGTCGAGCACGAGCTGGCCGATGTCTGAGCAGAACACCGTCGGCACCTTCGCCGCCCCGCTCGCCGACGTCCCCGACGGCGGCGTGCTGGCGGTCGAGGTCGAGGGCACCGAGATCGCCCTGGTCCGCAACGGCGACGAGGTCTACGCGATCCGCGACGAGTGCTCGCACGCCTCGATCCCGCTGTCCGAGGGCGACGTCACGACCGACGGCGCCAAGGGCCCCGCGATCGAGTGCTGGCTGCACAGCTCGAGCTTCTCGCTGCGCACCGGTGAGCCGCTGAACTTCCCGGCCACCGAGCCGGTCCCGACCTACCCCACCACCATCGAGGGCGACCGCGTGTACGTCGCCCTGCCTGAGGAGAACTGACATGGCCACTCTCGAGATCAAGAACCTCCACGTCTCGGTCGCAGCATCTGATGACGACGGGGGCTCGGACGGCGCCAAGGAGATTCTCCGCGGTGTCAACCTGACCATCAAGTCCGGCGAGGTCCACGCGATCATGGGCCCGAACGGCTCGGGCAAGTCCACGCTGGCGTACTCCATCGCGGGACACCCCAAGTACGACGTCACCGACGGCGAGGTCCTGCTGGACGGCCAGAACGTCCTGGAGCTGAGCGTCGACGAGCGCGCCCGCGCCGGGCTCTTCCTTGCGATGCAGTACCCCGTCGAGGTCCCTGGCGTGTCCGTGGCCAACTTCCTGCGCACCGCCAAGACCGCGATCGACGGCGAGGCCCCCAAGCTCCGCACCTGGATCAAGGACGTCAACGCGGCGCTCGAGCGGGTCACGCTCGACCCGGCCTTCGCGCAGCGCAGCGTCAACGAGGGCTTCTCCGGCGGCGAGAAGAAGCGCCACGAGATCGCACAGCTCGAGCTGCTCAACCCGAAGTTCGCGGTGCTCGACGAGACCGACTCGGGCCTCGACATCGATGCGCTGAAGGTCGTCTCCGACGGCGTCAACCGTTACAGCGCGCAGGGCGACCGTGGCGTGCTGCTGATCACGCACTACACGCGCATCCTGCGCTACATCCAGCCCGACTTCGTGCACGTGTTCGTCGCGGGTCGCCTGGCCGAGACGGGTGGGCGCGAGCTCGCCGACGAGCTCGAGGCCAGCGGCTACGACAAGTACGTCAAGGCTGCGGCGGTCTGACATGACCTCCACCTACGACGTCGCACGGGTTCGGGAGGACTTCCCGATCCTGCAGCGTCGTCTGGCCGGAGACCTGCCGCTGGTCTACCTCGACAGCGCCAACACGTCGCAGAAGCCGCGGCAGGTCGTCGACGCGATCGACGCGCACTACCTCGCGCACAACGCCAACGTCGCCCGGGCCATGCACCAGCTGGGCGCCGAGGCGAGCGAGGCGTTCGAGCTCGGCCGCACGAAGGTCGCGGGCTTCATCGGGGCGAGCCGCCGCGAGGAGGTCGTGTTCACCAAGAACGCGTCCGAGGCGATCAACCTCGTGGCGCGCGTGCTCGGCGACGCCGGTGCCGTGGGTCCCGGCGACGAGATCGTCATCAGCCAGATGGAGCATCACTCCAACATCGTGCCGTGGCAGCTCCTCGCGGAGCGCACAGGCGCGACCTTGCGCTGGTTCGGCGTCACGCCCGAGGGCCGGCTCGACCTGGAGAACGACCCCATCACCGAGCGCACGAAGATCGTCGCGGTCACGTGGGTCTCGAACATGCTCGGCACGATCAACCCCGTCGCCGACATCGTGGCCCGGGCCAAGGCCGTCGGCGCCTACAGCCTGATCGACGCCTCGCAGGCCGTGCCGCAGATCCCGGTCGACGTCACCGCACTCGGTGCCGACTTCGTGGCCTTCACGGGCCACAAGATGGTCGGCCCCACGGGCATCGGCGTGCTGCACGGCCGCTACGACCTGCTCGCCTCGCTCCCACCGTTCCTCGGTGGCGGCGAGATGATCGAGACCGTCACGATGGAGGGCTCGACCTTCGCACCACCTCCGGCGCGCTTCGAGGCGGGCACGCCCCCGATCGCGCAGTCGGTCGGTCTGGGTGCGGCGGTCGACTACCTCTCGGCCCTCGGCATGGAGAATGTCGCCGCCCACGAGCAGGCCATCACGGCCTACGCGCTCGAGCGTCTCGTCGAGATCGACGGCCTCACGGTCGTGGGTCCGAAGGAGCCGGTCGACCGCGGGGGAGCGATCAGCTTCACCCTCGAGGGCGTCCATCCGCACGACGTCGCCCAGCTGCTCGACAGCAAGGGCGTCGCGGTGCGCGCGGGTCACCACTGCGCGAAGCCGGCCCACGCCTGCTTCGGGGTCCAGTCCACGACTCGCGCGTCGTTCTACCTGTACACGACCGAGGCCGAGATCGACGCGCTCGTCGAGGCGATCTGGCACACCAAGAAGTACTTCGGAGCGTGACCATGACTGAAGCGATGAACGTGGACTCTCTGTACCAGGAGATCATCCTCGACCACTACAAGCGCCCGCACGGCGCCGGACTGCGCGACGGCGGCGACGCCGAGGTGCACCACGTCAACCCCACGTGCGGCGACGAGATCACCCTTCGGGTGCACCTCGACGGAGACGTCGTCCGCGACGTCTCCTACGACGCGCAGGGATGCTCGATCAGCCAGGCCTCGGCCTCGGTGCTCAACGACCTGGTCGTCGGGCACACCGTGGCCGAGGGCTTCACGACGCTCGACGCCTTCCAGGAGCTCATGCAGGGCAAGGGACACGTCGAGCCCGACGAGGACGTGCTCGAGGACGGCATCGCCTTCGCGGGTGTCGCGCAGTTCCCGGCACGCGTCAAGTGCGCGCTGCTCTCCTGGATGGCCTTCAAGGACGCGGCCACCCAAGCCACGGGGGCCCAGGCCGCCGGAAAGGACGGATCATGACCACCGACCACACCGACCTCCCCGAGGTCGACACCGCAGCCCCGGCCACCGGAGGCACCACGAGCGAGGACGTGCTCGAGGCGATGAAGGACGTCGTCGACCCCGAGCTCGGCATCAACGTCGTCGACCTGGGGCTCGTGTACGGCGCCCACGTCGACGAGCACAGCAACACCGTGCTGCAGATGACGCTCACCTCCGCGGCCTGTCCGCTGACCGACGTCATCGAGGACCAGACCCGCTCGGCCCTCGACGGCATCGTCAACGAGTTCCGCATCGACTGGGTCTGGATGCCGCCGTGGGGCCCCGACAAGATCACCGACGACGGCCGCGAGATGCTCCGCGCCCTCGGCTTCAACATCGGCTGACCTCGCGGTCATCTGTGTCCTGCGCGATATCGCAGGCGCAGCAACAGGGCCCAAGGCGCCCTGCCGACACGCTCCAGTCCCCACCAGAGGCACGTGGCCGCGATCGCGGTCACGGCGAGCACACCTGACCCGGGGGTCGCGACGCCGAGTACCGCGACGCTCACCATCACGGTCAGCAGACCGTCGAACTGCCAAGCGAGCACGCGAAGGCCCGAGAGGTCGCCGAACGGTGTGACGATCGGGGTCAGGGTCTCGACCGGCAGCTGAACCTTCATCTCGCGCAGAAAGCGCGCTGCCAGGGCGACGACCACGGTGAGTGCCATCAGCACCGACGCCGCGAAGTCCGGTCCACCGCTCGCCAGATCCGTCGTCTCCAGCACGATGCGGCTGGCGGTCCAGCCAACGAGTCCCGTGACGAGGCTGGCCAGGATCGGCCACGTGGTGTGCCGGACGGCGGCTCCGCCACCCCGGCCGCCCAGCAGTGCAGGCAGGTAGAGCTCGTCTCGCAGGGATCGCCATGTCTCGCTGATCCAGCCTGCGCCGAGGTAGACCAGCACGGCACCGGCGGTCCAGGTCGACGTCGGTCCCAGGCCGTCGGCGGCGCCTGACCACGCAGTGCCGACCGAGGTCAGGGTCGAACCAGCTACCAGACAGGCCAGGCCGAATCCTGCACGCACGGGGGTGCGGAGCGCGCGGACGACGCCGTGCGCCACCGGTCCGCGCAGCCGGCCGTCCTGACGAAGCAACGCGTGCCGCAGGCCCGCGGGACGAGGGCGGTACAGCGCCAGCGCGTCGTGGAAGGTCCCGGTGCCGGTGAACACCAGGGCCTGGGCTGCGCGCGTGGACTCCCGGGCGAGCCGGTCCGGACTCGCGAGCATGATCGCTCGATGACCCGCCCACCCGACCAGAGCCGTCACGGCGGCGAGCTGCGCCAGACCCAGCAGGACGTCCGACCCGACCGACGGCGAAGCACCTTGGGCCACGAGAGTCGCGAGGGCAACCGGTTGCAGGTCGACGACCATGGCTGTCGCGGACACCGCCAGCAGGGCCACTCCCGTGGTCGCGACGATCAGGCCTGAACGCAGCTGCCCGATCAGCCAGCACGACCCAGCGATCACCCCTGTGAGCAGTCCCGACGCTGCGGAGACCAGGACGACGTCGATGCGGCCGGGAGCCCGAGTGATGCCGAGCGCGAGCAGGACGGCAACGAGCGTGACGACAAGGCTCGCCCCGATGACCCGTCGGCGTGCGACCCGCGTCAGGTAGGTCGGCGGTGGCAGGTCCGTCGACTGCAGCACGTGCAGGACGAACGGCGGCATGACCAGCGGACCCCAGAAACGGCCGAGCACCAAGGCCCCCAACCAACAGGCGGCAACACACGCCAGCGCGACGGGTCGCAGGTCCGACTCAGCGGTCTGGCGACCGATCGTCCCGAGCTCGCGGGCGACGAGAACTCCCGCGGGGACGACGTAGAGCGCTGCCGCAAGTGCGATCAGGTACACGCCATAGGCGCGGCCCCCGGGAGAACCGCGGCCGTCGCGGCGCCGATGGATCTGCCAGACCGCCGTGATCCGGTCACCGGCCGTCGTCTTCACGCCCTCCTGGAGGTGTGAGGTCACACCAGGGCCAGACGGTGGTGGGCCGCCT
>JAHEXN010000112.1:0-6595 GCA_023252095.1 Actinomycetes bacterium
CCCGAACATCAGCCCGCCGGCGTCCTGCGCGGTGACGGCCAGCAGGGCGGGGAGCTGGGCGCTGGCGACCGTGCCCACGAGGACGCCCAGACGCGACAGGACGCGGATCATCCGGACTCCGGCGGTGTCGCGTGCGCGTCCGACCTCCGGGCGGGCCGCCAGCAGGCTCGTCGGCGCGACCCCGGGGTGGGAGAGGTTGCTCGTGATGCCCCACCCCGCTGCCCGGCTGCGACGGTCGAGCTCGAGGCCGAACAGGCCGAACGCGATCTTCGACTGGCTGTAGGCCCTCATGCCGTCGTAGGACCTCTCCCAGTTGACGTCGTCCCAGTTGATCGCACCCCGGTTCGCGGCGACGCTGATCTGCGACGTCACGCGAGCTCGGCCCGCGACGAGCAGCGGCATCAGGTGGGCGACCAGCGCGACGTGACCCAGATGGTTCGTCCCGAGCTGCAGCTCGTGACCGTCGACCGTGGTCTGGCGATCGGGTGGCGTCATGACGCCGGCGTTGTTGACGAGCAGGTGGACCGGGTCGCCCTCACGCTCCAACCGCTCGCCCAGGGCGGCCACCGAGGCCAGCGACGACAGGTCGAGCTCGCGCAACGAGACCGCCGCCCCCGGTGCGGTGGCACGGATCGACGCGATCGCCGCCTCGCCCTTGGTCGGGTTGCGCACCGGGAGCAAGACCTCGGCCCCGGCTGCAGCGAGGTGGGTCGCGATGCCGAGGCCGATGCCGTCGCTGCCCCCGGTCACGACGGCGCGGCGTCCGGAGAGGTCGGGAAGGGTGAGGCTGGGGGTCCTGCGGGGCATGATCGGCTCCTCTGCGGCGACGGTGGTGTCGGTGCTCCCAGCGTCACGCGCTTCGCCACCGGTATCCACGGCCTGTCGATCCGTGGTTACCGGGGACGCGGACCGGTAGACATGTCCCATCGACGGACAGGAGACGATCGTGGCGCTCGACCGAGCAGGTCTCGCGGACTTCCTCCGCCGGCGCAGGGAGTCGCTGCAGCCCGAGGACGTCGGGCTGCCGCGTGGCCAGCGTCGCCGGACGTCCGGCCTGCGCCGCGAGGAGGTCGCGGTGCTGTGCCACATGTCCACGGACTACTACGCACGCATCGAGCGTGAGCGGGGACCGCACCCCTCGGAGCAGATGATCGCCGCCATCGCGCAGGGCCTGCACCTCTCGCTCGACGAGCGCGACCACCTCTTCCGCCTGGCGGGGCACCAGCCGCCGCCCCGCGGGGGAGAGAGCGACCACGTCAGTCCCGGAGTCCTGCGGATCTTCGACCGGCTGCAGGACACCCCCGCCGAGATCGTGACCGAGCTCGGCGAGACCTTGCGGCAGACGCCTCCCGGGATGGCGCTGTTCGGTGACCTGACCCGCCACACCGGCCCGTCGCGGAGCATCGGCTACCGGTGGTTCACCGACCCCGGCGCACGTCGGTTGCACCTGCCGGAGGACCACGACTTCTACTCCCGCATGTACGTCTCCGGGCTGCGGGCCGTGGCGACCCGCCGAGGGCCCCGCTCGCGCGCCGCACGGCTCGCGGAGACCCTGCTCGCCGACCACGACGAGTTCCGCGCGTTGTGGGAGCGTCACGAGGTCGGCATCGCGCCCCGCGAGCTGAAGAGGTACGTGCACCCCGAGGTCGGGCTGCTCGAGCTCAACTGCCAGGTGCTGAACGATCCCGTGCAGTCGCACTCCCTGCTCGTCTACACCGCCGAGGCGGGCAGCCCGAGCCACGACAAGCTGCAGCTCCTGGCCGTCATCGGGGCTTCCTGACCGGTCCGCTGCGGTTGCGGGACTCCGCAGGCGTGGGACGGTGGAGGTCCCTGGTTCAGCCGGCAGCCGGGCGCACCGTCGTCCGTGAGGAACCATGTCGAACTCGCCGTCGCGTCCGCCGTTGACGGCCGACGCCGTCCGCCAGCACGTCGCCGATCCGTGGCCTCTGCCCGGCGCCGGCGCCACGGCCCGCCGGTGGGCGAGCCTCGCCGACCTCGCCGCTGACGACCTCCCCCTCGTCAAGGTGGTCGAGCCGCACCACGACGCCGTCGCGATCCTGGCCGAGCTCGGGGGACCCACCCCCGGCACCGACGAGATCTGGGGCGTCTGGGCCGCAGAGCCGCCATTCGCGGTCCTGGAGGCCACGGGTCGCGACGACGCCTGGACCCTGACCGGCACGAAGGCGTTCTGCTCGGGCGCGTCGCTCGTGACGCACGCGCTCGTGACCGCGCGGACCGATCGCGGGAGCCGTCTGTTCGCGGTCGACCTCGCCGCCGACGGCATCGCGGCCGCCCAGAGCGGCCCGACGTGGTCGGGCCCGGGCATGAGCCGCGCCGACACGTCCTCCCTCACGTTCGACGGCGTCCCTGCGAGACCCGTCGGCACCGTGGGGGCCTACGTCGACCGCGCGGGCTTCTGGCTCGGGGCGATCGGCATCGCGGCGTGCTGGATCGGCGGTGCACGCGGCGTCGCCGCAACCCTGGAGGGCTCCGCCGAGAAGCTCGACGCACACGGACTCGCGCACCTCGGCGCCGTGCGATCGGCGCTCGTCACGTCTGCGCTCGCGCTGGACGCGGCGGCCGATCTCGCCGACCGCGACCCGCTGCCGGTCGACCAGGCCGAGCGCCTCGCGCACTCGCTCCGAGCCCACGCGGCCGGCGTCGTCGAGAGCGTCGTGAGCCACGTCGGCCGGGCGAGCGGGCCGGGTCCGCTCGCCTTCGACGCGGCCCACGCCGAGCACGTGCACGACCTCCAGGTCTTCGTGCGCCAGCACCACGCCGAGCGCGACCTCGAGCGGCTCGGTGCCCTGGGGGGCCTGCATGACTGACACCTGGGGCGACGCCCTGACCGGCATGCCGCTGGAGCGCCCACGCGACCCGGGCGGCCGGGTCCTGGTGCTGTCGGCGCACCCGGACGACGAGGTGCTCGCGGTCGGCGCCTGGCTCGCCTGCCAGATCGCCCGACCGATCGAGTTCGTCACCGCCACCGACGGGGAGGCCTCCCACCCGGAGAGCTCGGCCGTGACGCCCGAGCAGCTGCGCGAGCGACGTCCGCGCGAGCTGCTCGACGCCTTGAACCACCTCGGTTTCGCCGACCCCGTGATCCACCGCCTCGGCCTGCCCGACGGCGGACTCACGGCGAACCGTGACGAGCTGCGGTCGGCCCTCCAGCCGATGATCCGCGCCGCCGACCTCGTGCTGGCGCCCTTCGAGTCGGACGGTCACCCCGATCACGACACCCTCGGCCAGGTCGCGCGCGAGCTGTGCGCCGACGGACCGGTCCTCTGGCGGTTCCCGATCTGGACGTGGGTCTGGACGAGCCCCGCCGACGAGCCGTGGCTCGCCACGGCCCGGCGACTCGTCGCGGCTCCGGCGGCGCGCGACCTCAAGCGGCGGGCCCTCCGCGCCTTCGTGACCCAGGTCCGGCCCGTGGGCGATGGTGTCGGCGACGCGGCCATCGTCGACGACGCGCTCCTGCGCCACGCGACCGAGGCGCCCGAGGTCGTGGTCGTATGACCGAGCCCGCCTACTTCGAGCGGATGTACGCCGACTCGGACGATCCCTGGCACTTGGCCGGGAACCCCTACGAGGAGCGCAAGTACGCGCTGACCGTCGCGAGCCTGCCCCGCGAGCGCTACCGGCGCGCGTTCGAGCCGGGCTGCTCGATCGGTCTGCTCACGGCCCTGCTGGCACCCCGGTGCGACGAGCTGATCGCGACCGATCCCGTCCCGGAGCCGCTCGCCCGGGCCCGGGCACGCGTCCCCGCGACGCACGTCTCGTTCGCGCAGTCGGCACTGCCCGAGTGGCCGCCTGGCGAGCTCGACCTCGTGGTGCTCTCGGAGGTCCTCTACTTCCTCTCGTCCGACGTCCGTGCGCAGGTGCTGGCCCGCGTCGTCGGCAGTCTCGACGCGGACGGTCAGGTCGTCCTGGTGGACTGGCGCCATCCGTTCGCCGAGGCCGCGTGCACCGGCGACGAGGCGCACGACGAGTTCCGCGCCAGCCCAGCTCTGGTCCGCCTGGTGGAGCACGTCGAGCACGACTTCCGGCTGGAGGTGTTCGGACGTGCCTGAGACCTCCGTCGAGCACGTCGCGGTCGTGATCCCCGCCCGCGACGAGGAGCGCACCGTCGCGGGCGCGGTCCACGCGGTCCGGACCGCGGCGCTCAACCTTCCACCCGGCCTCACGGTCGACGTCGTCGTCGTGGCGGACGCCTGCTCCGACCGCACTGCCGAGGTCGCGCTCGCCGCCGGCGCACACGTCGTGGTCGCGACCGAGGGGAACGTGGGCGCGGCGCGCGCGCTCGGCTGCGCGTGGGCCCTGGACCGCGCGGACGACGAGGCCGTGACCTGGCTCGCCTGCACCGATGCGGACAGCGTCGTGCCGCCGCGGTGGCTCCTGCGCCAGCTCGAGGTGGCCGCGTCCGGAGCCGACCTGTTCCTTGGCACGGTGGCCCTGCCCCGCACCGACGCCGCGCGGCACTCGCGGTGGCTGCGTGACTACCGGCGTCACCGGGCGGCCGGGAGAGCGACCGGCCACGGTCACGTCCACGGCGCCAACCTCGGCGTGCGCGCCTCGGCCTACGTCGCGGTCGGCGGCTTCCGCGACCTGGCCGTGCACGAGGACGCCGACCTCGCCGAGCGACTGCTGGCGGAGGGGGTCGCTCCCGCGTGGGTCAGCGACGCGGCCGTCACGACCTCAGCGCGCCACCACTCGCGCGTGACCGGCGGGGTGGCCACCGATCTCGCGGCCGCAGATCCGCGGGTCCTGGGCGATCCCGAGGACACGGCCGCCTGAGGTCGTCCGCTCAGCCGGTCCGACGGCGCTCGACGCCCACGCGCGGGTGATCGAGCACGGCACTGTCGCCCTCGTCGCCGAGGAGGTTCGCGACGGGCACCCGCACCTCGTCCAGCACGAGGACCGCGAGCCCACCGGGCTGGACGTCCTCGCGCCCGCCCACGACGTGGGTCGAGCGGTGGACCGAGAGCCCGTCGGCGCACCGGGGCACCAGGAGCCGGCTCAGCCGCCGGCCCGGCGCCGCACTCGGATCGGTCTCACCCGTGACGACGAAGATCCTCGCGTCGGGGTTCAGGGCGCCCAGCACCGCCGGCTGGAGACCGCTGACGACGTACTCCTCGCCCTCACGCACGATGCTCGTGCCGACGGGCGCCGACGCCACCGCTGACCGCGTCCGGGCGTCCAGCAACGGTTCGAGCCAGCGGTGCTTCTGCGCCGGGGTGCCGTACGCCGCGAGCAGCTCCATGACCGTCGTGTCCGGTGCCGAGCCGTTGATCGCGGCCGGCCCGATCGGGCTCGTCGCCGCGAGCTCGGCCAGCGGCGCGTGCTCGACGCTCGAGAGGCCGGCGCCCTCGTCACCGGGCAGGAACAGGTTCCACAACCCCAGCTCCTTGGCCTGCGCCTGCAGGTCGGCCAGCACGGGCGGCGCCGTCCAATGCCAGGGATCGTCCTGTGCCGCGAGCTGCGCCTGGTACACGGGCTCCGCCGGACGCACGGACCGGTCGAGGAACGCGGCGAGGGCGTCGCGCATGCGGCGCGTGGCGTCGTCGAGCAGGACATCCATCGCGGCCTCCGGTAACTAAGCGCTTAGTTAGTTGAGGATCGACGACCAACCCCTTCTCCGTCAAGCACCCGGGGGCGTCAGCGTGACGGCGGCACGACACCCACGAGGCGCAGGCCCGCCTCGCTCACCCCGGCGGCCACCTGCTCGGCGGTCCACTCACCGTCGTCGCTGAACCAGCGAGCGATGTCGATGCACAGCGAGATCAGCGTGACGACCGCGAGCCCGGCGTCGCTCACGGTGAACACGCCAGCCGCCTGACCGCGCTCCACGAGGCCGCGCACGAGGAGCCGTAGGTCCCGCCGCAGGGCCGTGACGTCGGCGAGGTGCTCGGGGCTCAGGGCCTGGAGCTCGTAGTTCACGATGCGCGCCGTGGTGTGGTGCACCGCCTCCCACCGGGCGAACTCGAACATCAACGCCCGCAGCTGCTCGACCGGGTCGTCGGGCGCCTGGTCGAGTGTCGACCTGAGCAGGTCCAGCGTCGCCTCGTGTCCGTGCCGCGAGATCTGGAAGAGCAGCTCCTCCTTTGACCGGTGATGCACGTACACCGCACCCGGCGTGACCCCGGCACCCGTGGCGATGTCGCGCGTCGTGGTGCCGTGGAAGCCCTTGGCGGCGAAGGCGGCAGTGGCGGCCTCGAGGAGGCGTCGGCCGGTCTCGCTCATGGTCCTCCTCGCCTCGCCGGGACCGACGAGGATCGGCTCATCCTAGGACGCGATCGTCAGCCGCGGAGGAAGGCCGTGAGCGCGACGACGCCCACGAGCACGATGAACCCGCGCAGGGCCACGTCGGGCAGACGACGTCCGTACGCCGCACCGATCTGCGCGCCCACGACCGCGCCGACCGCGATCAGCAGCACGACGAGCCAGTCGACGTCGGCCACGACGATGAAGACGAGGCCCGAGACCCCGTTGGCCACGGCGGCCAGCACGTTCTTCATGCCGTTGAGCCGTTGCAGGTCGTCGTCGATCCCGATGCCCATGACCGCGAGCAGGATGATGCCCTGCGCCGCGCCGAAGT
>JAHEXN010000112.1:6605-9577 GCA_023252095.1 Actinomycetes bacterium
GAAGTAGCCGCCGTAGACGCCGGTCAGCCCGACCAGCGGCGGCGTCCACCAGGTGCCGTGGTCGGGCAGCGCCTCACGCTCGGCGTGGCGACGCGCGACGGCGGCCGAGATCCGTGGGCCGAGCACGACGAGGAGGCAGCCGAGGACGATCAGGACCGGGACGATCGCGGAGAACGCGTCGGCCGGCAGCACCAGCAGCAGGACCGCGCCGATCACGGCTCCCAGGGCCGATGCCGGAATGAGGCGGGCGGCACGACGCCGTTGGCCGGCGAGCTCCTTGCGGTAGCCGATCGCGCCGGAGGTCGAACCCGGAACCAGGCCGATCGAGTTGGAGACGTTGGCCGTCACGGGCGGGATGCCGATCGCGAGCAACGTCGGGAACGTGACGAGAGTGCCGGACCCGACGACCGTGTTGATCGTCCCTGCCGCCACTCCCGCGAGAACGATCGCGACGATCTCGACGGGGCTCATGGGGTCCGACCCTAGGCGGTCGCACGTCGACGATCTGAGGCGGACGCAGCCCCGCCCCTTGAGGTGCGAGTGAGGAACGAACGAGCCTGGAAAGGGGCACCGCCACCCACCGCCGGCGGCGCCTATGCTCGGGTCGTGAAGGACGTCCACGAACGCACCGTGCTGGCCGTCGCCGTTCTGGCGTCCTTCGTGACGTTCCTCGACGGATCGATCGTCAACGTCGCGCTGCCCGACATCGCCCGCGAGCTCGAGGGCGGCGTGACGCTCCAGGCCTGGGTCGTCGACGGCTACCTGCTGACCCTCGGGTCGCTCATGCTCGTCGCGGGCTCGCTGTCCGACACGTTCGGCCGGCTCCGGATCCTGACCGCCGGGCTCGTCGGGTTCGCGGCCACGTCGCTGCTGGCGGCGGTGGCACCGAACGGCGAGCTGCTCATCGCCGCGCGGGCGCTCCAGGGCGTCGCCGGCGCGCTCCTGGTGCCGTCGAGCCTGGCGCTCATCACGGCGACCTTCAGCGGGCCCGCGATGGGCAAGGCGATCGGCACGTGGACCGCCTGGACTGGCACCGCGTTCCTCGTGGGTCCGCTCGCGGGCGGTGTCCTGGTCGACACGGTCGGCTGGCGCTGGGTCTTCGGCATCGTCGTGGTGCCGGCTGCGGCCACGCTCGCGCTCGTCGCGCGCCTCCCGCGTGACGCGCACCGCGGCACCGACGGGCACGCGTACGTCGACTGGCTGGGCGCAGGACTCGCGGTGCTCGGGCTCGCCGGCCCCGTCTTCGCCCTGATCGAAGGTCAGCGCATCGGGTTCGACGACCCGCTCGTGGTCCTCGCGCTCGTGGGTGGGTCCGTCTGCCTGGTCGCGTTCGTGCTCTGGGAGCGTCGAGCCCGGCATCCGATGATGCCGTTGCGCCTCTTCCGGGTGCGGTCCTTCGCCGTCGGCAACCTCGCCACGATCGGCATCTACGCCGCGATCGGGCTCGGCACCCTCGCGATCCCGCTCCTCGTCCAGGAGGTCGGGGACCTCTCGGCGACGGTGTCCGGGCTCGTGATGCTGCCACCGACGCTCATCTCGCTCCTTCTCGCGAGCCGCGTCGGGTCGCTCGCCGCGCGCCTCGGCCCGCGGTGGTTCATGACGGCTGGCCCGCTCATCGTCGCGGCGGGCTTCCTGTGGATGCTCACGGTCCGGGAGCCCGTCGACGTGGCGTGGCAGGTCGTGCCCGGCGTCGTCCTGTTCGGCCTCGGCATCACGATCACGGTGACCCCGCTGACCTCGACGGTGCTGGCCGAGGTGCACCCCGACGAGGCCGGCATCGCCTCCGCGGTCAACAACGCGATCTCCCGCGTCGCCGGGCTGGTCGCGGTCGCGTTCATCGGCGTCATCACGGGCGGCGTGCTCGACGTCGACGGCTTCCACCGCATCGTCGTCGTCGTCGCGGCTCTGCTCGGGGCGGGGGCGCTGGTCTCGGCGGTGGGCCTGCGGTCGGTCAGAGCACCGGTAGCGGTGCCCGACGACGTCGCAGGGCCAGGACTGCCGTGACGGCCGCGAGGAGCACGGTGCCCGCGAGGGTCGCCGCGACGATCGCGTCGTCGCCGTTGTCGCGCGCCGTGACGGCAATGCCGATCATCGCCCAGACACCGGCGGCCGCGTAGGCGATCGGACCGCGGGCGGCGATCGTCAGCGCGAGCAGCGTCACGACGGCCAGGCCCAGGACCATGACCTGCCACGCCAGCTCGTCGGCGTTGAACGCACCGGCGTCGACCAACGCGGTCGAGGCGTTGAGGAAGAACGCCGCGGTGACCCAGCCCGCGTAGAGGCCGACGGCGGTCCGTGTCAGACGCCGCAGCCACGACGGCTCGATCTCCTCACGCACGACCACGAGCACCGCGACGACGGCGGCACCGAACATGACCGTGAGCGCAGCCGCCGTGGCCAGGCTGCTGTCGAGCCCGGCCAGCAGGATCCAGCCAGCGCCGCCCAGGTACAGCGCGAGCTGCGCGACCTGACGCCGCTGCGACCCGGGCGATCGTGTGGCCAGCGCGGCGACCGCCTGCACGATCGCCAGCGTGTAGATGACGCCCCAGATCGAGAACGCCCACCCGACCGGGGTGATGAGCAGCTCCGGACCGGAGCCCTCGCCCGGTGACGCCCCGGGTCCGGCGATCGTGACGAGCGGCGTGACGACCTGCAGGATCGCAGCGACGAGCACCGCGATCGGCAGGAGTCGTGATGCGTGTGTCGTCATGGTGTCTCCCGAGTACCCGTCCGCGCGCGGCCGAATCAGGTCCGACGGATAGGGCGCGGAGGCGGTGAGGTGTAGGTGTGGCCGGTGGGAGTCGTCCAGGTGACGACACTTCTGGCATCACCGCGAACGGACCAGCCGGGAAGCTCCTTGACCTGGTTGGACAGCTGGCACACGGCTTGGCCGTTGGCCTGGGTGGCGGGACCACCCCGGGAATGCGGTTCGACGTGGTCGATCTGTCGCGCTCGACACGCGCAACCCGGTT
>JAHEXN010000113.1 GCA_023252095.1 Actinomycetes bacterium
ATGATGCCCAAGCAGTCGGGCCTGACCCCGGCGCGTCCCGGTCCCGGCGGCGGTCGCCCCGGTCCCGGTGGACGCGCAGGTGGACCCGGCGGTCGTCCCGGTGGTGCCGGTGGTGGCGCAGGTCGTCCCGGTGGCGGCGGTGGCGGCGGCGGATTCGCCGGTCGTCCCGGCGGCGGTGGCGGAGCCCCCGGTGGCTTCGGCGGTCGTCCCGGTGGCGGTCCCGGTGGTCCGGGTCGCGCCGGTCGTGGCGGCACCCAGGGTGCCTTCGGCCGCGCCGGTGGTCCGGTTCGGCGTGGACGCAAGAGCAAGCGCGCGAAGCGTCAGGAATTCGACCAGATGCAGGCGCCGGCGATCGGTGGCGTGCGGGTCCGCAAGGGCGGCGGCGAGATCGTCCGCCTGGCGCGTGGCGCCTCGCTGACCGACTTCGCCGACAAGGTCGGCGTCGACGCGGCATCGCTCGTGCAGGTGCTGTTCCACATGGGCGAGATGGTCACCGCGACGCAGTCGGTCAACGACGAGACGTTGCAGCTCCTCGGCACCGAGCTGGACTACGACGTCCAGATCGTCTCGCCCGAGGACGAGGACCGCGAGCTGCTGGAGTCCTTCTCGCTGGAGTTCGGCGAGGACGAGGGCGACGACAGCAACCTGGAGGCCCGTCCTCCGGTCGTCACGGTCATGGGTCACGTCGACCACGGCAAGACCAAGCTCCTCGACGCGCTGCGCAACTCCAATGTGGTCGCCAAGGAGGCCGGTGGCATCACGCAGCACATCGGCGCCTACCAGGTCACCACGGAGCTCGACGGCGCCGAGCGCGCCATCACCCTGATCGACACGCCGGGCCATGAGGCGTTCACCGCCATGCGTGCCCGTGGTGCCCAGGCCACCGACATCGCGATCCTCGTGGTCGCGGCTGACGACGGCGTGATGCCCCAGACGGTCGAGGCGCTCAACCACGCCAAGGCCGCCGGAGTGCCGATCGTGGTGGCGGTCAACAAGATCGACAAGCCCGACGCCGATCCGTCGAAGGCACGCGGTCAGCTCACCGAGTACGGCCTCGTGCCCGAGGAGTACGGCGGCGACACGATGTTCGTCGACGTCTCGGCCAAGGCCGGCACGGGTCTGGAGGACCTCCTCGCGGCGGTCGTCCTGACCGCGGACGCGTCGCTGGACCTGCGGGCCAACCCCGACCAGAACGCCGAGGGTCTCGCGATCGAGGCGCACCTCGACCGTGGTCGTGGCCCCGTCGCCACGGTGCTCGTCCAGCGCGGCACGCTGCGCGTCGGCGACACCCTCGTGGCGGGCTCGGCCTTCGGTCGTGTCCGGGCGATGCTCGACGAGTTCGGCGAGACGATCGAGGAGGCGACGCCGTCGCGTCCGGCCCTCGTGCTCGGTCTGACCTCGGTGCCCGGCGCCGGTGACAACTTCATGGTCGTCACCGACGACCGCATCGCGCGGCAGATCGCCGAGAAGCGCGAGGCACGTGAGCGCAACGCGCTGCTTGCCAAGCGCAGCAGCCGCCGCACCCTCGAGGACTTCATGTCCTCGCTGGAGAACGGCGAGACCGACGAGCTGCTGCTCATCCTCAAGGGTGACGGTTCCGGTTCGGTCGAGGCGCTGGAGGACTCGCTGGCGGGTATCGACATCGGCAACGAGGTCGCGCTGCGCGTCATCGACCGCGGTGTCGGTGCCATCACCGAGACCGACGTCAACCTCGCTGCCGCGTCGAACGCCGTCATCATCGGCTTCAACGTGCGTCCGCAGGGCAAGGCCACCGAGCTCGCCGATCGCGAGGGTGTCGAGATCAAGTACTACTCGGTCATCTACCAGGCGATCGAGGAGATCGAGGCTGCGCTCAAGGGCATGCTCAAGCCGGAGTTCGAGGAGATCCAGCTCGGCACGGCGGAGATCCGCGAGATCTTCCGCTCGTCCAAGATCGGCAACATCGCCGGTTGCATGGTCACGAGCGGAGTCATCCGGCGCAACGCGAAGGTCCGACTCCTGCGCGACGGCACGGTCGTCGCCGACAACCTCGACCTCTCGAGCCTCAAGCGCGAGAAGGACGACGCCAGCGAGGTCCGCGAGGGCTTCGAGTGTGGTCTCGTCATCCGGGGCTACGGCGACATCAAGAACGGTGACGTCGTGGAGGCGTTCGAGCTCCGCGAGAAGCCGCGCGCCTGACCTGATGAGTCACACCGGTCCGGCCCGGGTCCGCAGCGCTGCTGCGGCCCGGGCCGGAGCCGTCAGCCCGGACCCCACAGCCAGACCCGCCAGCTAGGAGAAGCACCATGGCCGGAGCACGCCAGCACCAGATCGCCGACCGCATCAAGGTCATCGTCGCCGAGCTCCTCGAGCGTCGGGTCAAGGACCCGCGTCTGGGATTCGTCACGATCACCGACGTGCGGGTCACGGGCGACAACCAGCACGCCTCGATCTTCTACACGGTCCTCGGCGACGCCGAGGCCATCGAGGGCAGCGGCGCCGCGCTGCGCAGCGCCACCGGCATGCTGCGCTCGGAGGTCGCCAAGCGCCTGAACCTGCGGCTCGCGCCGAGCCTGGAGTTCTTCCTCGACGCGGTGCCCGACACCGCGCGGCACATCGAGGAGCTCCTGGCGAAGGCTCGGGAGTCCGACGCCGACGTCGCTGCCCAGGCCGAGGGCGCGCAGTACGCGGGCGACGCCGATCCGTACAAGCGACCCGCCGACGAGGACGAGTGAGCCAGGCTCCTGAGGTCACGCCCGGGCTCGTCGTGGTCGACAAGCCCGGCGGTCTGACCTCGCACGACGTGGTCGGACGGGGCCGACGTCTCGCCGGCACCCGCAAGGTCGGCCACGCGGGCACCCTCGACCCGATGGCCACTGGCGTGCTGCTGCTCGGTATCGGTCGGGCCACCCGTCTGCTCGGTCAGCTCCAGCTCACCGACAAGGCCTACGACGCCACGATCCGTCTGGGGCAGGCCACGGTGACCGAGGACGCCGAGGGCGAGGTCGTCTCCACGTCGCCGGCCGGACATCTCACCGACGAGGAGATCGAGGCCGCGCTCGTGCCGCTGCGTGGCGACATCTCCCAAGTCCCCTCGGCCGTGTCCGCGATCAAGGTCGACGGACAGCGGGCCTACGCCCGGGTGCGCGCGGGGGAGGACGTCCAGCTCGCTGCCCGTCCGGTCAGGATCGAGCAGCTCTCGGTCAGTGCGGTCCGTCGCGAGGGCGACCTCGTCGACGTCGACGTCCACGTCGAGTGCACGACGGGTACCTACGTCCGTGCCCTGGCCCGTGACCTCGGGGCGGCGCTCGGCGTCGGTGGGCACCTCACGATGCTGCGTCGCACCCGCGTCGGCCCGTTCACCCTGGAGCACGCCGCGACGCTCGACGAGCTCGCCGAGGACTGGCAGGTCATCGGCCTCGACACCGTCACCCGGCTCGCGTTCGCGTCCCACGACCTCACGCAGGAGCAGGCCGACGACGTCCGGTTCGGGCGCACGCTCACGAGCATCGACCTCGGCGCCCCCGGCAAGGTCGCCCTGTTCGACCCCGCCGGCACGTTCCTGGCGCTCTACGAGCAGCGAGGAGCGACGGCCAGACCGGTCTCGGTGTTCGTCTAGGGTGGCGGCCATGTGGTCGTCCCTGCCGTCTCCGCGTCGGGTCGCCTGGGAGGTCGTCAAGTCCTGGTTCATGGCGGTCGTCGCCGTCGTGGCGGGCATCATGGGCACGACCAAGATCCGCAAGGTGCTGCGCGGCCAGCGGGCCCATGGGTTCCCGGTGACTCCGCCTGCGACCGTCGAGACGGCTCGGGGTGCCGCGACCGTCTACACCTACGGCGACCACCTCTTCGAGGACATGATCGCCGCGATCGACGCCGCCGAGGACCGCATCTTCTTCGAGTCGTTCATCGTCAAGGGTGATGCCGAGGGGCACCGTTTCAAGGCAGCGCTCCAGTCGGCCGCTGCACGTGGCGTGCGCGTCCACGTCGTCTACGACGCGTTCGCCAACCTCGTCGTCCGCCGACGCTTCTTCGACTTCGGCCCCGGCATCCAGGTCCTGCGCTACCCGGTCTACACCGCGGGCTTCCGGCCGCTGAGCCTACGCCGGTGGGGCCGTGACCACCGCAAGATCCTCGTGGTCGACGACACGGTCGGCTTCATCGGTGGCTACAACATCGGCTCGCTCTACGCGACGCAGTGGCGCGACACGCACCTGAGGATCAGTGGCTCCGCCGTGTGGGACCTCGCCAACGCCTTCGTCGACTTCTGGAACATGCTGCGCCCCGACGCGCCGATCCAGGGCTCGGGCTCGACCGACTGGGATCCTCGCGTCCGCATCCACCGCAACGTGCCCCGCCAGCTGGTCTTCCCGATCCGCGGGATGTACCTCGAGGCGATCGACCGGGCCACACGGCACATCCACATCACGGCGGCGTACTTCATCCCGGACCACGACATCCTGGAGGCGCTGCTGCAGGCGCGTCAGCGGGGCGTCGCGGTCACGATCGTCGTGCCAGAGATCTCCAACCATGTCGTGACCGACTGGCTCTCCCGCGGTTTCTACGGCCGCCTCCTCGCCGCAGGCGTGCGCATCCACCGCTACCGCGACCACATGGTGCACGCCAAGACGTGCACGATCGACGGCGAGTGGAGCACGATCGGCACGGCCAACATCGACCGGCTGAGCCTCAGCGGCAACTACGAGGTCAATGTCGAGGTCGTCGACGCGGGTCTCGCTGCACACCTCGAGGAAGTCTTCGCGCGCGACCTCACGAACTGCACCGAGCTGACGCGGGCCGAGTGGGACCGTCGCTGGGTCGTGTCGCGGGCGTGCGAGCTGCTGCTCCGTCCCCTGCGTCCGTTGCTGTAGGCGGGGACGAGACGTGGTTCCCGTGCCCGTGGTCGTGCCCATCCTCAGCGGTGATGGGATCCGACTCCGCCCATTCGCGCTCGGCGACGTCGACGCCGTCATGGAGGTGGCCGCCGATCCGGTGATCCCGCGCCTGACGACGGTCCCCGATCGGCCTGACCGTGATCTGGCCGGGGCCTTCGTGGAGCGCCAGCACCGTCGAGCCACGTCGGGTGAGGGACTCTCCTGGGCGATCGAGGACTCGGGCGGATCAGCGGCGGGGCAGATTGGACTGTGGCTCCGCGACCTGGAACAGGGCCGCGCGAACATCGGCTACTGGCTCCGACCAAGTGTTCGTGGGCGGGGTCTGGCGACGCGAGCGTTGACCACGGTCGTCGCGTGGGCCTGGCAGACGCACGACCTTCACCGGTTGGAGCTGCACGTCGAGCCCGACAACGTCGGCTCGATCCGCGTCGCCGAGCGGGTGGGCTTCGTGCCTGAGGGGCGACTGCGGTCGTGGCTCAGTATCGCCGGTGAACGACGCGACGTCGTTCTGTACGCCCTGCTGCGCCCCTGAGCGACACGGCCCCGCCGTCGCCGGGCTGCGTGTGTGGCACAGTTCTGCCGTGGCGATCTGGCGGGACGTGGCAGGGGCGGGCTTGGATCCGTCGACCTCGTCGACCGTCGTCACGATCGGCACGTTCGACGGCGTCCACCGCGGGCACCAGACGCTTCTCGCGCGAGCCCGCGGGGTCGCCGACGCGGCGGGGGAGCAGGTCGTGGCCGTCACGTTCGACCCGCACCCGGTCGCCGTGTTCGCGCCCGAGCGGGCGCCGCGCCTGCTGACCGACGTCGAACGTCGGGTCGAGCTCCTGCACGCGGGTGGCGCCGACGAGGTCCGCGTCCTGGCGTTCGACCGCACGATGGCCGCGTGGTCACCCGACGAGTTCGCGCAGCGCGTGCTCGTCGACGACCTGCGCGCCTCCCACGTCGTGGTGGGCGAGAACTTCACGTACGGCAGCAAGGCGTCGGGTGACGTGGCGTGCCTCGCCGACTTCGGCTCGGGCCACGGATTCGTGACGGAGGCGCTTGAGCTCGCCGGCGGCTCGGAGGAGTACTCCTCGACCCTGGTGCGCCGACTCGTCGAGAGTGGCGAGGTCGCAGGGGCCGCCGAGGTCCTCGGCCGCCCGGCCGAGGTCAACGGTGTCGTCGTCCAGGGCGAGCAGCGCGGGCGCGAGCTCGGCTTCCCGACCGCCAACGTGCCGGTGCCCGACGGACTGGCCACGCCCGAGGACGGCGTGTACGCCGCCTGGGTCCTCGACCTCGACGGTGAGGCGGAGCGCTGGCCGGCCGCGGTCTCCGTTGGCGACAACCCCACCTTCGAGGGCGTCTCCCGTCGCGTGGAGTCGTACGTCATCGACCGCACCGGGCTCGACCTCTACGGCCACCGCATCCGGGTCGAGCTCGTCGAACGCCTCCGCGGGATGGAGGCGTATCCCTCGCTCGAGGCCCTCGTCGAGCAGATGCACGCCGACGTCGCCCGCACCCGCACGATCCTGGCCTGAGCGGCACCGACCGGATTGGCTCCCGACGGGGCTTGACTGATAGCCTGAGAGACGCCGTGTACCGGCCGCGGATCCCATGCCCCGAAGAACATGCCCGGGTGCGCCGCGCTACGACTCCAGGAGTATCGAATGTCGAAGAAGACTGCTGCGCCCACCGTGGCCGAGCTGTCCAGGTCCGAGATCATCGCGCAGTACGCCACCCACGAGGGCGACACCGGTTCTCCCGAGGTCCAGATCGCCTTGCTCACGCAGCGCATCTCGCACCTCACGGGTCACCTGCAGGAGCACAAGCACGACCACCACAGCCGTCGTGGCCTGCTGCTGCTCGTCGGCCAGCGCCGTCGCCTGCTGAACTACGTGCAGAACACCGACATCGAGCGCTACCGCGGCCTCATCGAGCGCCTCGGTCTGCGTCGCTGACACGCCACGGGCGGTCGTCCCACCGGGACGGCCGCCCGCGGTGCATCATCGGAGCTGAACCCCACAACTGAATCAACGCACATCCACGGACGCGGAACAGGCCAGCCGTTCGGTCCTCGGTAGTGGCTCTCGGAGCAGGTCGACACGACCTCATCGCTCCGCGGGCCTCGATCGAAGACCGGAAACACCCGGGCCATCCCGGCCCCGCCACACGCCGCTCGCGCCCCACTCCATGAGTGCGGCGCCCAGCGCGTCGTGTCGGTTCGGGCCTGTGCCCCGTCCTCCCCAGTGGGCCTCTGTGCCCATGTCATCAGTGGGCTCTGCCCACGGAAGGGACATCCATGACGGATTCCATCCACACTGTCGAGACCGTGATCGACAACGGTCGCTTCGGCACCCGCACGATCCGCTTCGAGACGGGCCAGCTGGCCCAGCAGGCCGCCGGCGCCGTGTCGGCGTTCCTCGACGACGACACGATGCTGCTGTCGGCCACCACGGCCGGCAAGCACCCCAAGGACCACTTCGACTTCTTCCCCCTGACGATCGACGTCGAGGAGCGCATGTACGCCGCGGGCCGCATCCCGGGCTCGTTCTTCCGCCGCGAGGGCCGCCCGTCCGAGGACGCGATCCTCACGTGCCGCCTGATCGACCGTCCGCTGCGCCCGACCTTCAAGAAGGGTCTGCGCAACGAGGTCCAGGTCGTCATCACGGTCCTGGCGCTCAACCCCGACGCGCCGTACGACGTGCTCGCGATCAACGCCGCCTCGGCGTCGACGCAGATCTCGGGCCTGCCGTTCAGCGGTCCGGTCGGCGCGACCCGCGTCGCCCTGATCGACGGTCAGTGGGTCGCGTTCCCGAGCCACAGCCAGCTCGAGGAGGCCGTGTTCGACATGGTCGTCGCGGGCCGCATCGCGGGCGACGACGTCGCGATCATGATGGTCGAGGCCGAGTCCACCGAGGTCACCTGGGAGCTCGTCCAGTCGGGCGTCCAGGCCCCCACCGAGGAAATCGTGGCCGAGGGCCTCGAAGCCGCCAAGGGCGTCATCAAGCAGCTGTGCGAGGCGCAGGCCGAGCTCGCCTCGACCGCCGCCAAGCCGGTCCGTGACTTCCCGGTCTTCCTCGACTACGAGGACGACGTCTACGAGGCCGTCGAGGCCGTCGCGAAGGCCCCGCTCGCCGAGGCCGCCCAGATCGCCTTCAAGGCCGACCGCGAGGAGCGCGAGGCCGAGATCAAGGCCGACGTGCTCGAGCAGCTCGGCGCTCAGTTCGAGGGTCGTGAGAAGGAGCTCGGCGCCGCCGTCCGCTCCGTCCTCAAGTCCGTCATCCGCGAGCGCGTCCTGCGCGACAAGGTCCGCATCGACGGTCGTGGCCTGGCCGACATCCGCGAGCTGTCGGCCGAGGTCGGCGTCATCCCGCGCGTCCACGGCTCGGCCCTGTTCCAGCGTGGCGAGACCCAGATCCTGGGTGTCACGACGCTCAACATGCTCGACATGGAGCAGAAGCTCGACACACTGAGCCCCGAGACGAAGCGTCGCTACCTGCACAACTACAACTTCCCGCCGTTCTCGACCGGTGAGACCGGTCGCGTGGGCTCGCCCAAGCGCCGCGAGATCGGTCACGGCGCGCTCGCCGGCCGCGCGCTGCTGCCGGTGCTGCCGCCGCGCGAGGAGTTCCCGTACGCGATCCGTCAGGTCTCCGAGGCGCTGAGCTCCAACGGCTCGACCTCGATGGGCTCGGTCTGCGCCTCGACGCTCGGCCTGCTCAACGCCGGTGTGCCGCTGCGCGCGCCGGTCGCGGGCATCGCGATGGGTCTGATCTCCGGTGAGGTCGACGGCAAGACCGAGTACGTCACGCTGACCGACATCCTGGGAGCCGAGGACGCCTTCGGCGACATGGACTTCAAGGTCGCCGGCACGCGGCAGTTCGTCACGGCCCTGCAGCTCGACACCAAGCTCGACGGCATCCCCGCCGAGGTCCTGGCCGGCGCGCTGACGCAGGCGCGTGAGGCGCGCTTCGCGATCCTCGACGTCATGGCTGACGCGATCGACGAGCCCGACGAGATGAGCCCCTACGCGCCGCGGATCATCACGATCAAGATCCCCGTCGACAAGATCGGTGAGGTCATCGGCCCCAAGGGCAAGATGATCAACCAGATCCAGGACGACACCGGCGCGAAGATCTCGATCGACGACGACGGCACGGTCTTCGTGGGCGCCGACAACGGCGACGCCGCCGAGGCCGCTCGGTCCGCGATCAACTCGATCGCGAACCCGACGATGCCCGAGGTCGGCGAGCGCTACCTCGGCACGGTCGTCAAGACGGTCGACTTCGGCGCGTTCATCTCGCTGCTGCCGGGCAAGGACGGGCTGCTGCACATCAGCAAGCTGCGCGACCTGAACGGTGGCCAGCGGGTCAACAACGTCGACGACCTGCTGAGCGTCGGCCAGAAGATCCAGGTCGAGATCGCCGAGATCGGTGACCGCGGCAAGCTGTCGCTGATCCCCGTCGTGGAGAAGTCCGACGACGAGCCGTGGGCCGCTGACGCCCCGGCCGCCGACGAGGCCCCCTCCGAGGTCTGATCGGCCCAGCACCACCACCGGACCCCGGCTCCCGTTCTCGTGGGAGCCGGGGTCCGGTGCGTCGGGGGTGTGCGACGATCGCTCGACCATGAGTGACCTCCACCTCTTCCGGGAGCGCGCTGCCGCCCTCGACGCCGCGGA
>JAHEXN010000114.1 GCA_023252095.1 Actinomycetes bacterium
TCGGCAGGGCGTCACGCAGCAGCTCATCGAGGGTGCGGTGCAGTGGGCGAGGTCGCAGGGAGCGCCCGCCGTCGAGGCGCACCCCGTCGACCCGGATGGCCGCATGGACCTCACGATGGCCTTCGTCGGCACGCGCGCGATGTACGAGCGGGCCGGCTTCGAGGTCATCGGCCAGACCGACGCGGTGGCCTCGAAGATGCCCCGCCTGGTGATGCGCCGCACGCTCTGAGCGCGCTCAGTCGGGTAGAAGGCCGTCGACCAGGTCGTCCACGACCTGGTCGAGGTCGGCATGGGGGTCGATCGAGACCGTGAGCCGGTCCAGCACGAGGCCGTCGACCGCGTAGTGGAACAGCGCGATCTCGCGGGCCCCGCCGGGCAGGCCAGCCGCCTCGTTGTAGGCGACGTCGCCCTGGAAACCGGTCAGGAGGGTCTCGTGCATGAGCGACGCGACCTCCGGGCGGCGGGCGGCCTCGAGGCGCATCTCGAACCAGGCGAGCGTCACGTCGCGGTCGGCCAGCATGCGCCGCAGGATGTCGCGCAGGTGGCGCGTGAACGACTCGCGGCCAGGCGGCAGCGCGGCGAGCCGCTCGAGCGTCGCCGCGTCGGGCATGAGCCGGTCGACGATGCGCTGCAGGAGACCCTCGACGAGCTCGGCGCGCGAGCGGAAGTAGTTCGAGGCGGTGCCGGTGGGCAGCCCACTCTCCCGGTCCACGGCGCGGTGCGTCAGGCCGCGCGAGCCCTCACGGGCGAGCACGGTGATGCCAGCGTCGGCGAGCTGATCACGGCGTGAGTCGTTCCGGGCCACGCGCCGAGTCTAGCCGAACCACGACAGGTGTTGTACATTCGCTAACCACGACATCCGTAGTGATTGGAGCACCTCATGCGCGAGCTGACCTATTACGTCGCCGTCTCCCTCGACGGCTTCATCGCCGGTCCGGGGCAGGACGTGGCCGACTTCCTGTACGAGGGCGACCACATCGAGATGATCTTCCGCGAGTACCCCGACACGCTGCCGAAGGTCGGCTTGGACGCGCTCGGGATGACGGCCACGGGCGACCGATTCGACACGACCCTGATGGGCTGGTCCACCTACGCCGCAGGCTTCACGCACACGCGCGACCCGTACCCGCACACCCGGCAGATCGTGTTCTCCCGCTCGCACGAGCAGGACGAGGCGCCGGCGAACATCACCGTGTCACGTGCCGACCCGGTCAAGGTCGTCCGAGAGCTCAAGGCCGAGGGCGGCAACGGCATCTGGCTCTGCGGGGGCGGTGACCTCGCGGGCCAGCTGATCGACGAGATCGACCGGCTCGTCCTGAAGGTCAACCCGATCGTGCTGGGTGGCGGCACGCCACTCTTCGGCGGCGTCACCCGCACGCGAACGTGGAGCCTCGACGTCAGCACGCCCTACGAGAGCGGCGTCGTCGTCAACGAGTACGTGCCGAGCTGACGCCGCAGACGCAGTCTGCGCGTCAGGGTTCCACCGACGAGGAACGAGGCGGTCAGCCCGGTCGTCGAGTGCGTCCTGAGGAACGAAGGACGTATATCGAGACGCTGCCCGCGTGACCTTGAACGGTCGGATCCGCCGGTCGTGACGGCTGCCTGCACCTGACCCGGTCTCGATACGCCGCTCGCAGAACTCGCGAGCACTCGACCAGCGGCGTGGTGACTTCCCCTCAGGCGGGGGCCTCGACGGCGGCGCGGATCTTGTCGCACGCGGCCCAGGCGACCGTGACGTCGTCGAAGCCCCAGAAGTGGCACCGCAGTGCGCCGTCGGCGGTCAGCAGCGTGAGCCAGTGCGACTTGAGGATGCCGATGATCGGCACGGTGCTGGTCATGCCGTACGACCAGCCGTGCTCGCCGGGCCGGAAGTCGCCGGGAGGGAACGGCTCGCCGCCCGTGGCGTCGGCCCACTCGGTCTGGGCGTAGGCCAGCACGCCGGCCTCGGACGTGTCGGCGTCCTCCAGCACGGTGACCTTGGCGCGCAGGCCGACGTCGGGGTCCGGGGGGCTCCACGCGCAGCCGCGGGTCGAGCCGATCGAGGCGTCGCTCGGGGGCTGGGCCGGGTCCTGGCCGCCGAACGCGTCGAAGACCGGGCCGATGTCGATCGAGCTGCAGGCCGGAACGGGGTCGAGCGCGGCCGCTGCCGAGGGCTCGCTCGAGCTGCCGCTCAAGGAGCCTTCCTCGGTCCCGAAGCCGCAGCCGCTGAGCAGCAGCGCAGCGCTGCAGACGAGGGCGAGAACGTGCCGTGAGCGCATCCGTGCTCCCTTTCGCGATCGCTCCGGGCGGGTGCCGCGGACACCCGCACAGCGTAGGTGCCGACACCCCCGTGCGCCGCCGAATCGTGCGAGATCCCGCCGTGTCGTACACTCGTCCCGGTGCTCGGCCCGTCGGGGGCTCCGCACCAGTCACGGCGCTCATCTGGATGATCGCAGCCGGCTCTCGGCCCCGATCGACCCAGTGGCGTACGTCGGCCCGGCCCCACGGCTCGGTGCCCGACCTGGGTTCCGTGACGTCCGTTCGAACCCGATGCGGAGCGCGACCGTCGCGCGCCGCATCCTCCGAGGAGGAGTCCGTGGCCAATCGAGGTCAGGGTCGTTCCGGTGGAACCCGTTCCGCCGGTGGACAGCGTCGACGCGAGGTCGACAACCACGGCATCCTGCCCGTGCTCGCGCGCGGCGTCCGTGAGGTCGAGGCTGCCGTGCAGCGCGGCCGCGGCACGTCGATCCGCTCGCGGTACCAGGCGATCGCCCTGCTCGTGCGCGAGGAGCGCCAACGGGTCAAGGCCGACACCGAGGTCAGCGAGGGGCAGCGCGCCGAGCTGCTCAAGCGGCTCGACGGCGTCGCCACGATCCTCGCCAAGACCGCGGCCCGCGAACCCCACCTGTTCGACCTCCTGGCCGAGGACGCCGTGCCGTCCGACGAGGTCCGCATGCTCAAGCGGGAGATGACCCAGGCCGCTGGCCTCGAGGTCGCGCCCGAGCCGGAGCCCGCCGAGCTCGAGGTCACCGCGCGCACCGAGCGGCGCGTGCTGCCGCAGTCGGTCGTCGCGCGCCAGCTGGCCAACCCCTTCATGCCACCCGACTTCTCGGCCCCGCCGCCACCCACGCCGCAGACACAGCGTCTCTCCACCTGGGAGCTCATCGGTCCCCTGCTGTCGGCCTTCGAGCGCGCCAGTGCCGGCACCCCCGCGTGCATGGAGCTGCCGGAGCCCAAGTCCGCGATGACCCCCGGCGGCGTGCCGCTGATGCACCACCAGGCCGAGGTCGTCCAGGCCGCGATGGACGGTCATCGCACGTTCCTGCTCGCCGACGAGCCCGGCCTCGGCAAGACCGCCCAGTCGCTGCTCGCGGCGCACGCCGCCGACGCCTACCCGATGCTCGTGGTCGTGCCCAACGTCGTGAAGGCCAACTGGGCGCGCGAGGCCGCGATCTGGACCCCGCGCCGCAAGGCCACGGTCATCCACGGCAACGGCGACGACATCGACGGCTTCGCCGACATCGTGATCGTCAACTACGAGGTCCTCGACCGGCACGTCGGCTGGCTCGGTGACCTTGGCTTCCGCAGCATGGTGCTCGACGAGGCCCACTTCATCAAGAACAAGTCGTCCCAGCGCTCGCAGCACGTGCTGCAGGTCGCCGACCGCATCCGCCAGCGCGTCGCGCGCCCGCTGATGCTCGCGCTGACCGGCACGCCGCTGATCAACGAGATCGAGGACTTCCGCGCGATCTGGGAGTTCCTCGGCTGGATCGACGAGAAGCAGCCGCGCGCCCAGCTCATGGCCGCCCTCGAGGAGACGGGTCTGACCCCGCTCGACCCCGGCTTCTACCCTGCGGCCCGCAAGAGCGTGATCGACCTCGGCATCGTGCGTCGCCGCAAGATCGACGTCGCCTCCGACATCCCCGACCGCCGCATCGCCGACATCCCCGTCGAGCTTGAGGGCGAGGCGGCTCGCTCGATCCGCGACACGCAGCGCGAGCTCGTGCGTCGCCTCGTGTCGCGCTACGACCACGCGGTCGCGGCGCGCAAGGAGAAGCCGGAGGGCATCGACGAGCAGATCGTCGAGCACGTCGCGATGCTGATCCGCGACGAGACGCCGGCCGACGACGCGGAGAACGTCTTCACCATGATGCGCCGTATCGGCCAGGCCAAGTCGGCTCTCGCGGCCGACTACGCGGTGCAGCTCGCGCGGCAGGCCGGCAAGGTCGTGTTCTTCGCCAAGCACATCGACGTCATGGACACCGCGCAGGAGGTCTTCGAGCAGCGCGGCCTGCGCTACTCGACCGTGCGGGGCAACCAGACGTCGGCGGCCCGTCAGGCGAGCATCGACGCGTTCGTCAACGACCCCGACGTCAAGGTCATCGTGTGCTCGCTGTCGGCGGCCGGCGTCGGCCTGAACCTGCAGGTCGCGTCGAACCTCGTGCTCGCGGAGCTCTCGTGGACCTACGCGGAGCAGACGCAGGCGATCGACCGGGTGCACCGCATCGGTCAGGACGAGCCCGTCACGGCCTGGCGCATCATCGGCGCCCAGACGATCGACACGAGCATCGCCCGTCTGATCGACCGCAAGGCCGGTCTCGCCGCGCGGGCGCTCGACGGCGCCGACGAGGACACGACCTCGGCCGACCTGCAGCTCGAGACGCTCACGGCCCTGCTGATCCAGGCCCTCGAGCAGCGCGGCTGACGAGCGCGCTCCAGCGCGCGAGTCAGGGCGTCCACCGGCGAAGCCGGTCTGCCCGGTCGTCGAGTGGCTCCCGAGGAACGAGGGAGCTGTACCGAGACGCTGCCCGCCTGACGGGCCTCGGTCGGACCGGCTGGTGCGACCGGGTGCCGTCATGCACGGGGGCCTCGATACTCGTCCCTCGTTCCTCGGGACGAACTCGACCAGCGGGGTCGGTGCGTTCCTCGGGACGAACTCGGCCGACGGAGCGGGCCGACTGCGCCGGCGGTGCCTCAGCTCGGGAGCTTGAAGAGCTCGGGGTCGGTGCGGTTCGTCACGAGCTGCTCGGCGAGTGAGCGGAGCTTGATGTTGCGGTGCTGCGACAGCCGGCTGAGCACCGCGAACGCGCGGTCGGCGTCGATGTCGAAGCGCTCCATCAGGATGCCCTGGGCCTGACCGATCACGTTGCGGGTCGCCGCGGCGACCTTGAGACCGGCCTCGTGGTGCGCCGAGGCGACCGCGACGGAGGCGTGACGGGCGAAGACCGTGGCGACCTCGAGGTCGCCGTCCTCCCACGCATCGCGCTCGGGGGAGTACAGGTTCAACGAGCCGTAGCGGCGGCTCTGGCTCGCGAGCCGGACGCTGATGACGCTGCGCAGCCCGAGCGGCGCGACCTCCGCGCCCCACCGTGGCCACCGGTGGTCGGCCTCGACGTCGCCGGAGACGTAGAACGGCTCACCCTCGATTGCGTCGAGGCACGGGCCCTCGTCGAGCTTGTGCTGCAGCTCGTGCGAGCGCTCGACCGCCTCGTTCGTGGCCAGCATCGTCTCGAGGTGCGTGCGGCTGTGAACGAGGAGGATGCCGGCCTGGTCGCACGCCAGCGCCTGCTGGGCGAACTCGACGATGCGCGCCAACGTGTCGGCCAGGGTCTCCTCGGCGTGGAGCTCCAGGGCCATCTCTGCGAAGAAGGACGAGTCCGGCACGAAACACCTCCCGTTGTGGGTCGTGGGCAGAGAATACGTCCCCGGAGGAGCAGGGTAGACCAGACCTCGGGATCGTGTCTGCGTGGTTGGATGACGGCGTGACTGAAGCCAGCCCCGCGCCCACGCCCGCCCCAAGCCCCACGCCGGCGTCGGTCGTCGTCGTGGGGGCGGGAGTCGCCGGGTGGCGGGTCGCCCGCGACCTGCGCGGCGCCGGGTTCGCGGGCACCGTGACGGTGCTCGGCGACGAGGCCCCGTACGACCGGCCGCCGCTGTCGAAGCAGTACCTGGCGGGTGAGTTCGACGACGCGCGGATCTCCCTGTTCCGCGGCGAGGAGCCGGGCTCGATCGACGTCGCGGTGCGGGAGGTGCGGGTCGCCTCGGTGCGGCCGGGCGTCGTGACGCTCGACGACGGCGAGCAGGTCGAGGCCGAGGCGATCGTCGTCGCCACCGGATCCACCGCGCGCCGGCCTGCGCTGCTCGACGGGCACGACGTGCACACCCTGCGCACCCGCGAGGACGCGCAGGCGCTGCGCGCCGCGATCGCCGAGGCGTCCTCGCTGCTCGTGCTCGGCGGCGGGTTCATCGGCGCGGAGGTCGCCGCCACGGCGCGTGCCGCCGGCCTCGACGTCACGATCGTCGAGCTGCAGCCGAATCTGCTCGGCGCTGCGCTCGGCCTGGAGTGCGGCACCCGGCTCGAAGAGGTCCACGCGGCGCACGGGGTCGAGCTCGTCACCGGTACGGGCGTCGAGCGGCTTGAGCACCGAGACGGCGGCACCGTCGCGGTGCTCGCCGACGGGCGAGAGCTGACCGGTGACGTCGTCGTCGCCGGCTTCGGCGCGTCCCTCAACCTCGACGTCCTCGACGGCGCCGGGCTCGACCTGACGAACGGCGTGGTCTGCGACGCGACCGGCCAGGTCGTGGGCCTCGACGGCGTGTGGGCCGTGGGCGACATCGCCGCGTGGCACGACCCGGTCCTCGATCGCCCGGTGCGCCGTGAGCACTGGCAGGTCGCCGGCGAGCAGGCTTCGCTCGTGGCCCGCGCGATCGCCGGCACGCTCGAGCCCACCACGAAGCGCAACCCGCCGTACTTCTGGTCCGACCAGTTCGACGTCAAGGTCCAGGTGTTCGGACGCCCCGAGCTCGCCGACCGGTCCGGCTGGCTCGAGGCCGACGACCTCGAGCCGCGCAGCGTCTGGGCGCACCACCGGGGTGAGCACCTCGTCGGCGTCGTGACGTTCGGCGTCCCGCGGCTGCTCGGGCGCTTCCGGCCGCTCGTCACCGAGGGTCTCGCGGCCGTCGCCGCCTCGTAGACTGGACGCTTCGGCGAAGACGAGGAGCTGACATGTGTCAGAAGGTCACGTGCACGGACTGCGGCAAGGCCACCTGGGTCGGCTGCGGTGAGCACATCGAGGAGGCGCTCGCGGGCGTCCCCACCGAGCAGCGCTGCGCGGGTCACTGAGGTCCGCTTGGTCCACGCGCCGCGGGTCGTCACCCCCTCGCTGGTCGGCCACCGCCGCCGGTCGTCACCCCCTCGCTGGTCGAGTGGGTCCGAGGAACGAGGACCCGTATCGAGACCACGTCAGGTTGAGGATCTCGGTCGGACCGGTCGGTGGTTGATGGGCATCGTCACCTGACCAAGGTCTCGATACGCCGGCTCGCCAGGGCTCGCCGAGCACTCGACCTGCGCCTCGCTCGTTCCTCGCTCGGCGCATACTGACCGGGTGCGCGTACTGGTGGTCGACGACGAGGTCCAGCTGGCCGAGGGCATCCGCCGCGGCCTGGAGGCCGAGGGCTGTGCGGTCGACGTCGCGCACGACGGCATCGACGGGCTTTGGTACGCCACGGAGCACCCCTACGACGTGATCGTGCTCGACGTCATGATGCCCGGCCACTCGGGCTGGACCGTCGTCAAGGAGCTGCGCGCGCAGGGCAACTGGACGCCAGTCCTGATGCTCACGGCCCGCGACACCGACGCCGACCAGGTGCAGGCCCTCGACGGTGGCGCTGACGACTACCTGACGAAGCCGTTCTCGTTCACGGTGCTCGTCGCACGCCTGCGTGCTCTCGCCCGCCGTGGTGCTCCCGAGCGGCCCACGGTGCTCGAGATCGGCGACGTCGTGCTCGACCCGGCCGGCCGCAGGATCAGCCGCGCGGGCCAGCCCGTCGCGCTGACCACCCGCGAGTTCGCGGTCGCCGAGTTCTTCCTGCGCCGCCCCGGCCAGGTCGTCTCGAAGCTCGACGTGCTCGCCGGCGTGTGGGACGAGGCCTTCGACGGCGACCCCAACATCGTCGAGGTCTACGTCGGCCACGTGCGCCGCAAGCTCGACCGGCCATTCGGCAGGGCGAGCCTGCAGACCGTGCGTGGCGCGGGCTACCTCTGGAACGACAAGGCCTAGGTCCGCACCATGACGCGTCGCCGGGGCACCGGCCTGTTCCGGGGTCTCTCGGTCCGGGCGCGCTCCGCGATCGCCTCGGCCCTCGCGATCGGGATCGTGCTCGGGGTCGTGATCGTGGGCTTCTCGTGGGTGCTCCGGTGGAGTGCCGACGGGCAGACGCGTGAGCTGGCCGAGACGACAGCCGAGGTCCTGGTCGACCGGGTCGCGGTCGACGGGCTCGCGGTCGTGACGGAGTACGACGGCGACGCGCTCGTGCAGGTCGTCGACGCCTCGAACCGTGTCGCGGCCGCGGGCAGCGGCGCGGCAAGCCTGACGGTGCCCGACGTGTCCGGTCCGGCCACGGTCGAGGGCACCCGGTACTACGTCGTCGACCGGCTGGTGCCGGGCACCGACCTCCACGTGCGGGTCGCCCGCGCGTACGACGACGACACCGAGACGCGCGAGACCGCGCGCACCGTGCTGGTCGCGGTGGCTCCCACGTTGCTCGTCCTGGTGGCCGTGCTGGCGTGGCTCTCGACCTCCCGCGCGCTGCGCCCCGTGGGCGACATCCGCCGCGAGGTCGAGGCGATCGGGGCGACCGACCTGCACCGACGCATCGAGGTCCCACCCACGCGCGACGAGATCGCCGACCTCGCCACCACGATGAACGCGCTGCTCGACCGGCTCCAGACGGGGTCGGAGGCGCAACGCCGCTTCGTCGCCGACGCGTCGCACGAGCTGCGCTCGCCGCTCGCGACGCTGCGTCAGTACGCCGAGCTCGCGCGGACGCATCCCGACGACCTGGCCCCCGGGGAGCTCGCCGAGGTCGTCGACACCGCGAGCCGCCGGCTCCAGACGCTCGTCGACGACCTGCTCGTGCTGGCCACGGTCGCCGAGGCGGGCGCCCGGCAGCGCGACGAGATCGACCTCGACGACCTCGTCCTGACCGAGCTCGCGGCGTTCCGGTCGGCCGGGGTCACGATCGACTCCGCCTCGGTCCGGGCCACGAAGGTCGCGGGGCAGGAGCGCAGGCTGGCGATGGTCGTGCGCAACCTCCTGGCCAACGCGATGCGTCACACGGCCTCCCGCGTGCGGGTCGCGACGGGGGCCGACGAGGGTGGCGCGTTCCTCGTGGTGGCCGACGACGGTCCGGGTGTGCCGGCCGAGCAGCGTGAGCGGATCTTCGACCGGTTCGTGCGGCTCGACGACGGCCGCGCGCGCGACGAGGGTGGCTCGGGGCTCGGCCTCGCGATCGTCGCGGCGGTCGTGACCGAGGCCGGCGGCACGGTCGTGGTCGACGAGGCCCCCGGTGGCGGCGCGCGGTTCACGGTGCGGCTTCCCGCCTGGGATGAGGGCTGACCGGCGGGGGTGCCGGGCCCCGGGCGGCGGAGGGTACTGCCTGAACAGGCGTTCAGGTCGCTTCAGGTTGGCTTCAGCGTCGAGTCGTCAGAGTGGAGTCATGAGCAACGAGAACACGCCTCCCACGCCCCCCTCCGACCACGAG
>JAHEXN010000328.1 GCA_023252095.1 Actinomycetes bacterium
TCGCGCCGACCTGCGGATCGACCCCGGCCGCCTGCAGCAGCGGTCCGGCGGTGCCGCCCTCCTGCTGCATCAGCGCCGTCAGGACGTGGGTCGGCTCGACGGCGGGATGACCGCCGGCTGCGGCGAGGCTGATCGCGCCTGCGAGCGCCTGCTGGCTGCGCGTCGTGAAGGTGTCGAGATTCATCGGCGTACTCCTGGGAAAAGCGTGGGACCTGTCCAGTTCAACGTCACCAAAGTTGAGTCTATTCCACTCAACCTCGCCCGGCCGACCACCACCGGCCCGCCCCACGCCACGTCAGGAGAGGTCGGCGACGATCTTCGCCACGCGTCGCGCCCGGGTCTCGGCCGCCTTGGCCGTCTCGACGGCGGTCACGTGGGCCTTCCGCTTGCTGGGGGCGAGCCCGTCGAACGCCTCACGCACCCCGGCCGCTGCGAGGGCAGCAGCGAGGTCGTCGGGGGCCTCCGTGGTGCGCGGTGCCGTGTCGAGGGCCAGCGTGACGGTGATCGGGTCGCCGCCTGCGAGCCCGGTCGCCGTGCGCTTGTCGGAGCTGAAGGGAATCAGGTACCGCCCGCCCATGACCGCGATCGTGCTCCGGTACTCGAAGCCGTTCACGTCGACCACGACCGCGGGGCGCTTGCCGGCCTCGAGCGAGTCGACGACGGGCTTGGGCACCTCGATGTCGGTGTTGTTGCCCTGCTGGAGCAGGGTCGTCTCGAAGGTCGCCATGGCTCATCGTCGCACCGCATGCGTCTCCCCGACAGGGGTCGCCGAGCGAGAGCCGGAGCCCGGGACGCGTGGAAAGATGACCGCCATGGCACCTCGGCAGGTCAGCAACCGCGCGAAGGGCCTGACTCCCGACCTCATCACCCGCACGGCGCTCGACCTCATCGATGCGGAGGGTGTCGGCGCCGCCACGATGCGCGCGATCGCGGGGCGGCTCGGCGTCGAGGCGATGTCGCTCTACAAGCACGTCAGCACGCGCGACGAGCTTCTCGACCGCGTTGTCGAGCTCATCGTCGCCGAGCTCGACCAGGACCCCGAGGTGCGCCGCGAGGCGTTGGAGGGGTGGCGCGACTACCTGACGCGGCTGGCCCGCGGGGTCCGCCGGTACGCCCTGGCCCACCCGCACGCGTTCCCGCTCGTCACGACCCGGCCGGCCGAGGCACCGTGGATCAATCCACCACTGCGCTCGCTCGGCTGGATCGAGTCGATGCTCGCAACACTGCAGGGCGAGGGGTTCACCGACGAGCAGGTGCTCTTCACGTATCGGTCGTTCAACAGCTTCCTGCTCGGCTACCTGCTCATGGAGTCAGGCGCCCGCACGCTGCGCGACCCCCAGGACGGCGACGGCTCGATGGGCACGTCGGACGAGCCCGTCCCGGGCGGGCTCTCGCCGACCCGTACCGACGCCGAGCAGGACGCCGTCGCCGACGCGACCTCGGTCGAGGAGCAGCTGGACCCGCAGGGCGACATCGAGGTCACCGAGTTCCCCACGATCCACCGACTGGCAGAACGCCTCGCCGAGGACCGCTTCGACGAGGAGTTCGAGCGCGGCCTGGAACGGCTCCTCGACTCCGTGGCCGACCAGCTCGACTGAGCGAGACGTGGATCACGGCACTCCAAGTTGCAGGACCCGGCGACCGGCGTAGTGTCGAGGTATGGCTTACACCGTAAGCCGCATCGGCAGAGAGCCGGTGCTTCCTCATCCGAAGGAGTACGTCATGGGCATCGTCGACAAGGCCAAGAACACCGTTGAGAAGCTCGCCGGCCAGGCCAAGGAGGCCGTGGGCGACGCGACCAACAACGACGACCTCAAGGCCGAGGGCCAGAAGGATCAGGCCAAGGGCAGCGTCAAGAACGCCGCCGAGGACGTCAAGGACGTCTTCAAGAAGTAAGGCCACCGAGACTCGGGGGTTCGCCGGACGGCGGGCCCCCGGTCTCCTCTTCACGAAGGAACAGCCATGAGCGGACAGACCCCCCACGAACCCGTCGAGTCGGTCGGGCCCGACGGCCCGATCACGACGCCCGCCTCGAGCTCGAGCGTCGACCCCGCCGTGCCGCAGGACCCGCCTCGCGACGCGAAGCCGACACGCCGGTCAGGCCTCGACGAGAAGGGCCGCGTCAAGCGCACCCGCGCCGCCACGGCGTGGGCCTCCGCCGTCGCCCTGGCGGTCGTCACGATCCTGTTCGTCATCTTCATCGTGCAGAACTCGCAGTCGGTCGTGATCGACTTCCTGTGGATGTCGGGCGACATCTCCGCAGCGGCTGCGCTGCTGATCGCCGCCGTCGCCGGTGCCCTGCTCGTCGCGATCCCCGCGGGCGTCCGGATTGCCCAGCTGCGCCACTCCCTCCGCCGCAACGGCTGACCTCCCGCCCTCAGGGGCCGGGGCGGGTCAGCGGCGGAGGGCGCGGAGCGAGCCGACGTGCAGGACCTCGGTGAACCCGTCGGCCAGCGCCCGCTCGTAGACGTGGAACGGGGCCTGGCCGCCGTCAGCCGGGTCGGGGAAGACGTCGTGGATCACGAGCACCCCGCCCTCGCGCACGTGCGGCGCCCACCCCGCGTAGTCGGCCTGGGCGGCCTCCTCGGTGTGACCGCCGTCGATGAACACCGCGTCGAGCGGCGTGGTCCAGAACGCCGAGACCGTCGTGGAGCGTCCGACGACGGGCACCACGACCTCCTCG
>JAHEXN010000329.1 GCA_023252095.1 Actinomycetes bacterium
CGGATCGACGAGCTCGGTGTCGTGGTACTCCCAGCCCGGCTGCTGCTCCTCGGAGCCCCGGTGGTGATCGATCGTCAACAACGTCGCCCCTGCCTCACGGGCGACGTGCCCCAGGTGGATCGCCGACTTGCCGCAGTACGTGCCGATCTCGACCGCCACGCCCCCCGGCCGCAGGTGCGCCGCGACGACCGCACGCAGCGCGTCGGCCTCGTCGTCGGGCAGAAATCCCTTGGTCGCCGCCGCCACCGCGACGAGATCGTCCGGCAGCGCGACCTCCACGAACACGTGGGCACTCATGCGAGTCCCTCTCCTCGGAAGAGTCCGCTGCCGGGGGTGACCCGGTGCAGCGCGTCGTGGGCCAGCAGCACGGTCGCGGCGGTCCACGTCGTGCGTTCGTCGGGCCACCTGACCTGGCTCTCGTACTCGAGTCCGGTCCAGTACGACCCGTCGTCCTCGCGCAGGTGCTGCATGTCGGCGAAGACCTGCAGCGCCTCGGCACGCCGGCCGACCGCGTCGAGCGCCAGCACGAGCTCGCACGACTCGGCCCCCGTGACCCAGGTGTTGGGCGTGACGCACTTGATCCCGAGGCCCGGGACGACGAACGTGTCCCAGCCGTCCTTGACTCGACGCTCGGCCTCGTCGGCCGGCCACGCGGCGCCGAGCAGCGGGTAGTACCAGTCCATCGAGTGCGGCTTGGCCTCGAACAACTCAGGTCGGCGCAGCGCGTCGGCGACCGCCGTGGACGCACTGGACCAGACGGGTCGGTCCGCCCCGACGACCCGGGCGAGCGCCAGGCCGCAGCGCAGGGAGAACGCGATGCTGGCATTGCCGGTCACGAGCGCATGGGGCTCGCCCGGCGTCCAGACGAACGCACCATCGGGCCGCTGCAACGACAACACCGCCTCGATCGCGGCGTCGACCACGGGCCAGAGCTCGCGCGCGAACGCCTCGTCCTGCGTCACGCGCCAGTGGTGCCAGAGGCCGGTCGCGACGTAGGCCGTGAAGTTGGCGTCGACGTAGTGCTCCACGGCCTCGCCCGCGACGTACTTCGCGGCCCAGGTGCCGTCCGGACGCTGCGCCGACGCCGACCAGCGGTAGGCCCGCTCCGCCTCGGCTCTCCGTCCAGCGGCGTCCAGGCCCATCGCGGCCTGCACGTGGTCCCACGGGTCGAGGTGGCCTCCGGTGTGCCACGGCACCGCGCCGGACTCCTCCTGCTGGTCGACGATCCAGGCCGCCGTCAGAGCCAGACCGTCAGCCGTCACCACGGCTTGGTGAAGTACAGCGCGACGCTCTTGCCGATGAGCGGGTCGAGCGCCTTCTCGGCCAGTCGCGTCGCGGCGGGCGCCTTCATCATGTCCCAGACGAGCAGCTGGTGGTACGCCCGCACGAGCGGGTGCTGGTCGCGCTGCACGCCGACGGCGCACTTGATCCACCAGTACGGCGCGTGCAGGGCGTGGGCGTGGTGCTGGTGCAGGAAGGTCAGGCCCGTCAGCTCGAGCTTGTCGCGCAGCTCGTCGGCCGTGTAGATGCGGATGTGGCCGCCCTCGTTGGCGTGGTACTCGTCGCTCAGCGCCCAGCAGATCTTCTCGGGCAACCACCGCGGCACGGTGACGGCGAGCATGCCGCCCGGCGCGAGGATGCGGGTCAGCTCGCGGATCGCGGTGACGTCCTCGGGCACGTGCTCCAGGATCTCCGAGGCGAGCACGACGTCGAACGTGCCGTCCTCATAGGGCATGTCGAGGATCGTGCCGACCTCGACCCGACCCTGGCCGCCGGGCGGCACCTCGCCCTCCATGTCCATCGCGGCGAACATGTTGTCGACGCCCTTGAGCTCGACCTCGTCCATGTCGAACGCCGTGACGTCGGCCCCGCGGCGCAGCGCCTCGTACGAGTGGCGTCCGGCGCCGGCACCGACGTCGATGAAACGGGTGCCGCGCCCCACGCGGAGTCGGTCGAAGTCAACGGTCAGCACGGGCGTTCCTCTTCTGTGTCGCGTCACGGGTCTTGCGGATGGCGGTCTCGTAGGCGGTGACCGTGGCGGCGGCCACGGACGTCCAGCTGTAGCGCTCCTCGACCCGGGCCAGGCCCAGGGCGGCGAGTCGTGCACGCTCGGCTGGGTCGTCAAGCAGGGCGCCGAGCGCGTCGGTGAGCTCACCGACGTCACCAGGCGTGACGAGGCGGGCGGCGTCGCCGACCGTCTCCGGAAGGGCGCCGGCGCGGCTCGCGACGACGGGCGTGCCGCACGCGAGCGCCTCGACAGTCGGCAGGCTGAACCCCTCGTACAGCGACGGCACGGCCATGACCTCGGCCGAGGCGAGCAGCGCCGCGAGCTCGTCGTCGGACAGCCCACTGTGCAGCGTGACGGCGGCCGTGAGCCCGAGGTCCTCTATGCGGCGCGCCGTGGCGCTCTTCGGGTCGATCCGGGACACGAGGTGCAGCTCGACGTCACGCTCGACCCGCAGCTTCGCGACCGACTCGAGCAGGTGCGCGACACCCTTCAGCGGGGAGTCGGCGCTCGCGATCGCGACGATGCGTCCGGGCACGTGCTCGCCCCGGGGCCGGAAGACGTCGGTGTCGACGCCGAGCGGCACGATCGTCATGCGGTCGGGATCGATCCCGAAGTCCTCGATCGTGTCGGTCGCCGAGGCGGTGGAGACCGTGAGCAGTGCCGGGAGCTGC
>JAHEXN010000115.1 GCA_023252095.1 Actinomycetes bacterium
ACTGTACTAGATATCTAACCTAGGTCCATTATCTGGATCAGGGACAGTGCCTGATGGGTAGTTTAACTGGGGCGGTTGCCTCCTAAAATGTAACGGAGGCGCCCAAAGGTTCCCTCAGCCTGGTTGGCAATCAGGTTTCGAGTGTAAGTGCACAAGGGAGCTTGACTGTGAGACTGACAAGTCGAGCAGGGACGAAAGTCGGGACTAGTGATCCGGCGCTGGCATGTGGAAGCGGCGTCGCTCAACGGATAAAAGGTACCCCGGGGATAACAGGCTGATCTTCCCCAAGAGTCCATATCGACGGGATGGTTTGGCACCTCGATGTCGGCTCGTCGCATCCTGGGGCCGTAGCAGGTCCCAAGGGTTGGGCTGTTCGCCCATTAAAGCGGCACGCGAGCTGGGTTTAGAACGTCGTGAGACAGTTCGGTCCCTATCCGCCGCGCGCGTAGGTAACTTGAGAAAGGCTGCCCCTAGTACGAGAGGACCGGGGTGGACGAACCTCTGGTGTGCCAGTTGTTCCGCCAGGAGCACGGCTGGTTAGCTACGTTCGGAAGTGATAACCGCTGAAAGCATCTAAGCGGGAAGCACGTTTCAAGATGAGGTTACCCACTGGATAACCAGGTAAGGCCCCCAGCAGACCACTGGGTTGATAGGCCGGAGGTGGAAGTGCAGCAATGCATGCAGCCGACCGGTACTAATAGGCCGAGGGCTTGTTTCACCACTACGAAGTCGCGTCCACTGTGAGGTTCCTGAGCTACGGCCGGGAACCATGAGAACTGCTCCGATCATTGATCGAAAGCAGGATCTCGCTTGGTTTTGTCAGCTCAATAGAGTTTCGGCGACCATGGCGAAGGGGAAATACCCGGTTACATTCCGAACCCGGAAGTCAAGCCCTTCAGCGCCGATGGTACTGCACTGGAGACGGTGTGGGAGAGTAGGACGTCGCCGGACAATTTTTAGCGCGAGGCCGTTCCTTCGGGAGCGGCCTCGCTGCATTTCACCTGTAATTTCGGAGGTTCGACATGAGTGACGCCCCTCGTCAGGGTCGCGGAGACCGCAAGGGTCCCGGCGACCGTCCCGGACGAAGTGATCGTCAAGGGGGACGAGGCGATCGTCGCCAAGATGATCGTCCTGCGCGTGGCGGTGACCGCCCGCGTTCAGGAGGCCGTCCTCAGCAGGGTGGTCGAGGTCGGCCTGGTCGTCCCGAGCGCGAGGAGCGCACGGTCGACCAGAAGATCTACGACGGTCCGCCGATTCCTGACGACGTCAGCGCGAAGGACCTCGACAAGTACGCCAAGCAGGCCCTGCAGGGCCTGCCCGAGAAGCTCGCCGACCGTGTGTCGCGGCATCTCGTGATGGCCGGGCTGCTCATCGCGAGCGATCCGGAGACCGCCTACCTGCACGCCCTGGCCGCCAAGGCCCGGGCCAACCGCAACGCTCTCATCCGCGAGGCGTGCGGAGAGACCGCCTATGCCGCCGGGAAGTTCTCGGAGGCGTTGGCGGAGTTCCGTGCTGCCCGGCGCCTGAGTGGTCAGCAGATGTACGCACCCATGATGGCCGACTGCGAACGTGCCCTACGTCGTCCGGAGAAGGCGCTCGCCTACGACACTCCTGAGGTGCGTAAGGCCCTGGACGATGCCGGCAACATCGAGCTCAGCATCGTCATCGCCGGCGCACGGCGCGACCTCGGCCAGTTCGAGGCCGCGATCCGGCTGCTCGAGACCGAGCCGCTGAGCTCGGCGTCGCGTGCTCCGTGGGTCCCGCGGCTTCGCTATGCCTATGCGGACGCCCTGCTCGCCGCTGGGCGACGGGAGGACGCCGTGCAGTGGTTCCACCGCACCGTCGCGGCCGACGGCGACCACGCCACTGACGCCGCGGAGCGACTCGCCGAGCTGGAGTAGGCCCTGCGGCCTTCCGGTCGCCGGTTTCCACAGGCGTGCAGCGTCCACAGTGAGGTTCTCGACCGTCGACCCCAGGGTCGTGGCGGTCGAGGCTCTTGTCATGGACGAGACCGCCAACCATCAGCTTTCTGACAACGAGGTACGGCTCCGCGGACGCGTGTCCGGGAGTCCCGAGACGCGCTCGCTGCCGAGCGGCGACGAGCTCGTGAGCCTGCGGATCGTGGTGCCCCGGAGCGCCGCTGCGCGCAAACGCTCCAAGGTCAGCGTCGACACGATCGAGCTCACCGCATGGACGTCGGCGCTGCGTCGCAAGACGTCGCGGCTGGCCGAGGGCGACGTCGTGGAGGTCACGGGGGAGCTGCGACGCCGGTTCGTGCGCGGTGGTGCCGGCGTCATGTCCTTCGTCGGTGTGGACCTGCTCACGTGCGACCGGGTACGCGAGGCGTCGGCGGCTCGCTAGCCTCGTGACATGGAACGTGGCGCGGGGCTGTCATCGACGTCGACGCCGCTGGCCTCGGCGCACGACCTGGTCATGCTTGACCTGGACGGCGTCGTGTATGTCGGCCCGGACGCGGTGCCCCACGCGGTTGCGGCGATCGGAGGGCTGTCGACGCCGGTGTCGTTCCTGACCAACAATGCGACGCGCTCGGCGACCGAGGTGGCCGACCATCTTCGCTCGTTCGGTCTGGACCTCCAGGACGATGCTGTCGTGACGGCGGGACAGGTCGTGGCGGACCTCGTGCTCCGTGAGGTCGGCGACGGAGCACACGTGCTGCTGGCCGGGGCCGATGGCATGCGTTCCGCGCTGGAAGAACGGGGTCTGGTCGTCGTGACGTCCGCCGAGGACGCCCCACGCGCCGTGGTCCAGGGCGGCGTGATCGACGTGCGCTGGAGCGAGCTCGCCGAGGCGTCGTTCGCGGTGTCGGCCGGTGTGCCGTGGTTCGCCTCGAATCCCGACACGACCTTTCCGACGCCGCGTGGCCTCGCTCCGGGCAATGGCGCCTTCGTGCAGGCCGTGGCGATGGCGACCGGCCAGGAGCCGGTCGTGGCCGGGAAGCCCTCCCTACCGATCTTCGACGAGGCACGACGGCGAACGGGTGCGACCCGCCCGGTCATGGTCGGCGACCGCATCGACACCGACGTCGAGGGCGCACTGGCCGCCGGCATCGACGCCATGGCGGTGTTGACGGGTGTCACGACCCTCGCTCACCTCATCGAGCTGGCTGCAGGGCAACGCCCTTCCTACGTGGCCGCTGACCTGCGGGGTCTGGGCGAGTCACACCCCGAGGTCGTGGTCGAGGACTCCCGTGCGACGTGCGGCGACGCCGTCGCGACGATGACTGACGGACAGATCTCCGTGACGGGTGTGGAGCCCGACAGCGTGCCCGGACTGAGGGCCCTCGTCGCTCTCGCCTGGCAGACCCGCGACCGCGGCAGCGCCGTGTCGGTCGGGAATGTGAGGATGGGCGCATGAACGACGCGATCCAGGACGGGTCCGAGGCCGACGACGCCGTCATGCCTGAGCAGCGCGCCCCTGCCGTGGTGCCCACGGGGCACACCGAGATCGACGAGGCACTCGCCGCGCTCGGGCAGCTCGCGCACCGACCCGTGACCGAGCACGTGACCACGTACGACGCGATCCACCACGTCGTGCGCACGACGCTCGCCGACGCCGGCCGTCCGGAAGGATCAGGCACGCTGTGACGCGTCGCGTGCGGCTCGACGCCGAGCTCGTGCGCCGCGGACTGGCCCGGTCGCGCGAGCAGGCAGCCGCGCTCATCGAGGCGGGGTCGGTCACGGTCGGCGGCGCGGTGGCGACCAAGTCAGCCACCCAGGTCGGAACGGACGCAGCCGTGGTGGTGCGTGAGCCCGCGGGCCCCTCGTGGGCCTCGCGCGGCGCGCACAAGCTGCTGGGCGCCCTGGCCGAGTTCGAGCCGATGGGTCTGGAGGTCGCCGATCGGCGGTGCCTCGACGCTGGCGCCTCGACCGGCGGGTTCACCGACGTCCTGCTGCGCCGTGGCGTCCGAGAGGTCGTCGCGGTCGACGTCGGGTACGGCCAGCTCGTCTGGGAGCTGCAGAACGACGCGCGGGTCGCGGTGCACGACCGCACCAACGTGCGCACGCTGACCCCCGACCAGATCGGCGGACCGGTCGACCTGACGGTCTCGGACCTCTCCTTCATCTCCCTGCGCCTCGTCATGGCAGCGCTGACCGCCTGCACGCGGCCGGAGGGCGACCTCGTGCTCATGGTCAAGCCACAGTTCGAGGTCGGGCGCGAGCGCTTGGGCAAGAATGGGGTCGTGAGGGATCCGGCGCTGCACGCAGAAGCCGTGGTCGGCGTGTGCCACGCCGCCCAGGCCCAGGGCTGGGGCACCCGCGCGCTCGCTCCGAGCCCGTTGCCCGGCCCTGCTGGCAACGTCGAGTACTTCTGCTGGCTGCGCACCGATGCCGCGCCGGTCGACCCGGCCGCGGCCCAGCGAGCCGTCGCCGACGGGCCCCTGGAGGTCGGAGCATGAGGACGGTCCTGATCGTGACGCACGGGAGCCGGCTCGAGGCCGACACCGTGGCCGTGGCCGTCGCCCGCCAGCTGCAGGCTGCCGACATCGAGATCCGGGTGCTGGAGCCCGAGGCCGACCGGCTCGCCGCCTGCGGACTCACCGACGTCACGGCGGTCGCTCCGGGCACCTCGGCGTCGGAGGGTTGCGAGCTGGCCGTGGTCTTCGGCGGCGACGGCACGATCCTGCGGGCTGCCGAGATGTGCCGCGACCACGAGACTCCGCTGCTCGGCGTCAACATGGGACACATCGGCTTCCTCGCGGAGGCCGACGCCGAGGACGTCAACGACGTCGTGCGCGGCGTCGTCGCCCGCTCGTACTCGGTCGAGGACCGCCTGACCGTCGACGTCACGGTGCTCGTGGGCAAGACCGTCGTGGCCCGCAACTGGGCCCTCAACGAGGCGACCGTCGAGAAGCAGGCCCGGGAGCGCATGGTCGAGCTCGTCGTCGAGATCGACGGCAGGCCCGTCTCGCGCTGGGGCTGTGACGGCATCGTGTGCGCCACGCCGACCGGCTCCACGGCCTACAACTTCAGTGCCGGCGGACCCATCGTGTGGCCCGAGGTCGCTGCCCTGCTCATGGTGCCGATCAGCGCCCACGCGCTCTTCGCCCGGCCACTGGTCGTGTCGCCCGACTCCACGCTGGCGATCGAGATCGTCGACGAGCGCGGTGAGGGCGTGCTCTGGTGCGACGGCCGCCGGGCCGCCGAACTGCCGTCCGGCGCGCGGGTCGAGGTGCGTCGCGGCGCGAAGCGGGTGCGCCTGGCGCGCTTGCGGGAGGCGACGTTCGCCGACCGACTGGTCCGCAAGTTCGACCTGCCGGTCGAGGGCTGGCGCGGCGAGGCCGCGCGCCGCCTCGCGACGGGTGGCGATGTCTGATGTGGCGCCATCTGGAGCTGCGGTCGCTGGGCGTCATCGAGCACGCCGAGCTGCCGCTCGACGCGGGGTTCACGGTCATCACGGGTGAAACGGGCGCGGGCAAGACCATGGTCGTCACGGCTCTGGGCCTGCTCCGCGGCGAGCGCTCGGACGCGGGCCTGGTGCGTCACGGCGCCGCGCAGGCACGGGTCGAAGCCATCATCGACGTCGCCGGGCGGCAGAGCGTGCTCGGTGCGGTCGACGACGCCGGGGGAGTCGTCGACGACGACGAGCTCGTCCTGGCCAGGGCCGTCTCCGCACAGGGACGCTCGCGCGCCTACGCCGGCGGCACCTCGGTCCCAGCCGGCCTGCTCACCCAGCTCACCGACGAGCTCGTCGCGGTCCACGGACAGTCCGACCAGCACCGGCTCGCGCGGCCGGCCCACCAGCGGGCCGCCCTCGACGCGTTCGCCGGGGCCCCCGTCGCGGAGCTGCTCGCGCGCTACACCCCGGCGTACGGGAGGTGGCGCGAGGTCGGCGAGCGCATCCGCCTGCTCCGGTCGGCGTCCCAGGAACGCGCGCGCGAGCTCGATGCGGCGCAGCACGGACTCGCCGAGATCGACGACGTCGCTCCGGTCGCGGGGGAGGACGCCGAGCTCGAGGCCGTCGAGTCGCGTCTGGCCCACGCCGAGTCACTCGCGCGGGCCGCCCAGGTCGCCCACGACCTGCTCGTGGGCGATGTCGAGCAGGCCGTCGGTCCCGAGGGGGCCGGGCCGCTCGTCGCCCAGGCCACGTCGGAGCTCGACGCCCAGGCGGGTCACGATCCCGAGCTCGAGGCGTTGGCCGCCCGGGCCCGCGACCTGACCGTGACGGTCACCGAGCTCGCCGGCGATCTCGCCTCCTACCTGTCCACGGTCGACCTGGACCCGGCGGGCCTGGCCTCGGTGCAGGACCGCCGCGCCCGGCTCACCCAGCTCCAGCGCAAGTACGGACCGGAGCTCGACGACGTCCTGGCCTGGGCCGACGAGGCCCGACGGCGTGTCCTCGACCTGGGGGCCGATGACGACACAGTGGCGGGCCTCGAGGCCGAGCGCGAGCAGCTCCACGCCGAGCTCGTCCAGCTGGCCACGTCGCTGAGCACGGCACGCCGGGAGGCCGGCGAACGGCTCGCGGTCGAGGTGGGGGTCGAGCTCGAGGCGCTGTCGATGAAGTCGGCCCGCCTCGTCGTCGACGTCCGTGAGGCCGAGCTGGGGTCGACCGGCGGTGACACCGTCGAGCTGCTGTTCGCGGCCAACTCGGGCGCGCCGCCGAGGCCCTTGGCCAAGGGCGCCAGCGGGGGCGAGCTCTCGCGACTCATGCTGTCGCTCGAGGTCGTGCTCGCCGACCGGTCCGACGTCCCGACCCTCGTGTTCGACGAGGTCGACGCCGGCATCGGCGGCCGCGCGGCGGTGGAGGTCGGCCGCCGGCTCGCGGCCCTGGCCACGAACGCCCAGGTCCTGGCCGTGACCCACCTGCCCCAGGTGGCCGCCTTCGCCCAGCACCACTTCCGGGTGCTCAAGGACGACGACGGCAACGTCACGAGCAGCTCGGTCGTCCGCCTCGTGGGCCAGGACCGTGTCGACGAGCTCGCCCGCATGCTGGCGGGCCTGGAGGACTCCTCGGCCGCGCAGCAGCACGCGCGAGAGCTCCTCGAGCTCGCCGGACACGCCTGACACTCCCGCCCCGGTTGCTCCCCGGATCCTGGGGTCGCCCGTGGCACGATGGGCGGCGATGTCCATCTTCAAGCGAGGCGCCGGCCGCAGGTCCGACGCCCCCGGTGTCACCGGGCCCGCGCGCATCGCGCGGCCCGGCGCCGAGGTGACTGCAGGTGTCCGCGCGGGTGACGTGGCGATCATCGATCGCCCCGACCTCGACGGTGACGACGCGGCTGAGCTGGTCAAGCTCCGGGTCGCCGCCGTCATCAACGTCGCCCCGTCCACGACGGGCAAGTTTCCGAGCGTCGGTCCCGAGATGCTCGCCGAGGCCGGCATCCCGCTCGTCGACCAGGTGGGCGACGGCGTCGTCACGCGTCTGCGCAGCGGCGACCTCGTCCGGGTCCACGAGGGCAAGATCTTCCGCGACGGCGTGCTCGTCGCGAGCGGCATCGCCCGCGACGGTGCCCAGGCCACGGCCGACTACTCGGAGGCGTCCAGCGACTTCTCGACGCGTCTCGACACGATGGCGGTCAACGCGTCCGACCACCTGCGCCGCGAGCACGCGATGCTGCTCGACGGAGTTCGCGTCCCGCGACTGACGACCCGGCTGAAGGGTCGGGCCGTCATCGTCGTGTCGGACTCCTTCGACGCCGCAGCCGACCTGAAGTCGCTCAAGCGCTTCGTGCTCGACCGCGATCCCGTTCTGGTCGGTGCCGGCAAGGGAGCCGACCTGATCCTGGCGGCGGGCTACAAGCCCGACGTCGTGATCGGTGGGGTCGACGGGTTCAGCGCCGCAGTGCTGGACCGGTCCCGCGAGGTCGTCGTCACCACGGCCTCGGGCCAGATCCAGACCCCGGAACGGCTCGAGAAGCACCAGAAGGACGTCGTGCGCTTCGTGGCCGACGGCGAGGACGCCGACCTCGCGATCCTCCTGGCCGACGCCAACGGCGCCTCCGTCATCGTGCACGCCGGTGCGGCCCCCACGCTGTCGGACTTTCTCGGCCAGAGCCCCGGCCTGGTGGGGCCAGCGTTCGTCGTGCGCCTGCGCTCGGCGGCCAAGCTCGTCGACGCGAAGGTCGTGGGTCACCTCACGACAGGCCGCATCTCGGCGTGGCCGATCGTGTTCCTCGTGCTGAGCGCCGTCGTCGCCCTGGGTGTCGCCCTGTCACTCACCTCCTCCGGTGGCGACGTCACCGGGTGGGTCTCCGACCAGTTCGGTGACCTCGTCTCGTGGATCGAAGGACTTCGCTCGTGATCAACTTCCGCTACCACGTCGTCTCCCTCGGCGCCGTCTTCCTCGCGCTGGCCGTCGGCGTGGCGCTCGGCGCCGCCTTCGTGGACTCCGACAACGGCGGTGGTGCCGGAGGCGAGTCGCGCGCCGACGCCGCCGAGCAGGCGTTCGAGACGGCCTTCGCCGACGCGTCCTCGGGGCTCGTGGGCACGGGTCTGACGGATCGGCGGATCGTGGTCGTGACGACCCCGGGCGCCAAGACCTCCGAGGTCGACGACCTCACGGCTCGCATCGGTGACGCCGGCGGCTCGGTCGTCGGCGAGGTGGCCCTGACCACGAAGCTGCTGGACTCGGCCAACCGTCAGTTCGCCGAGCAGATCGCCGAGCAGTCCGCCGCCGAGGTGCCGGGCGTGCAGGCCGCCGACGACAGCTACACCCGCATCGGTGCCGCCCTGGCCCGCGCCCTGATGGGCGACGGCGAGCTCGACGAGCAGGCCTCGACGATCCGCTCGGCCTTCGCGCAGGGTGGCCTGATCGACCTGCCCACGGCCCCCACCCAGAGCGCCGACCTCGTCCTCGTCGTGATCGGGACGACCTCGGCCGACAGTGCCCGTGGCGAGATCCTCGCCGACGTGACGTCCCAGCTCGCCACGAGCGGCGCTGGCGGCGCCCTGGTCGGTCCCTCCCCGACGAGTGTCGACGGGGGAGTGCTCGACCAGGTGCGCTCGAGCGACGGCTCCGGCTCGTTCTCGACGGTCGACGTGACCGATCTGGCGGCCGGACGCCTCGTCTCGGTCCTGGCGCTCGTGCGGTCAGCCTCCGGTCAGAACGGGGCGTGGGGCACGACACGCAGCGCCGACGGCCAGCTGCCCCAGTAGCGGTCGGCGAGGTGTAGGCTGGAATCCCGTGGTGGAGTTTCCATCCGGCCCCGGTCTCGGGGCGCAACCACGGGAGTCGCCTTGGCCAACACCGCCGTCACCAAGCATGTTTTCGTCACCGGCGGCGTCGTGTCCTCGCTCGGCAAGGGGCTGACCGCCTCGAGCTTGGGACGACTGTTGAAGTCGCGCGGCCTGCGCGTCACGATGCAGAAGCTGGATCCGTACCTCAACGTCGATCCCGGCACGATGAACCCGTTCCAGCACGGCGAGGTCTTCGTGACCGACGACGGCGCCGAGACCGATCTCGACATCGGCCACTACGAGCGCTTCCTCGAC
>JAHEXN010000116.1:0-8573 GCA_023252095.1 Actinomycetes bacterium
TCGGCCGCCGCGACGAGGGTCACGGTGGCCGAGAGGGCCACCAGGTGCAGCGCCGGGGTCGGGCCGTGGCCCTCGCCCCTCCTGAGCCGCCCGTACTCGCGACGGGCAGCGACGAACACCCACGTGGCCAGGAGGGTGGCGAGTCCGAGCATGATCGAGACCTCCAGGCCGAGGTGCTCGACCGAGAACCGGGTCGCGACCGCGGCGGACGTCACGAGCGCCAGCGCCGTCCGTTGGCGCGCGAGCTGGGCGCGCTCAGCGGCCAGCCCGACGTCGTCGGTGGTCACCGGCTGGCGATCTCGCCGGCGAACACGAGGGCCGTGGTGGTGAGCGCGATGCTGACGACGACCGAGGCGCCGAAGGCCGGCAGCGCCCGCCCGTGGCGCATGGCCCGCTCGGCGGACGCCCATCTCCACCAGGCGACCGCCGGCAGCACGAGCCCGACCCCGACGAGGATGAAGGACAGCAGCGTGCGCTCCAGGTGTGACAGCTCGAGGTCGACGAGGTCGACGGCGAGCCCGGCGACGAGGAACGCCAGCGCGGTGCGGATCCAGGCCATGAAGGTGCGCTCGTTCGCCAGGCTGAACCGGTAGTCGGGCTCCTCCCCGCTGCCGTAGACCGCTCCCGGCCATCGTCGTCGGGTCATGCGTGCTCCGTTCCGTGGTGCTGGACGCCGGTGCCAGGACCGGCGCGGGTCACGTTCGCCCGCGCGGGTCTTGACGGCTGTGACCTGCGCCACTAGTTTAGCCGAACCAAGTTCAGTTTAGATGGAGGATCCATGAAGAGCACCCGCCGCATCGCCGTCGCCGTGGCCGTGAGCCTGACGTGCCTGCCGCTTGCCGCCTGCGGGTCCGGCGGCGGGCAGGAGTCGACGGAGGTCGGCGAGTCGTGGTCGGAGATCGAACGACTCGCCTCGACCGAGGGCGAGGTCACGATCTACTCCAGCCAGGTGCCCGACAGCCTGAACGGCCTCGAGAAGGCCTTCGAGGCGGCGTACCCCGAGATCGACCTGGTCGTGATCCGCGACACCGACACGGCGCTGGCCCCCAAGGTGGAGGCGGAGGCGCAGACCAACCAGCAGGTGGCCGACGTCTACGTCAGCGCCAGTGAGCCGTGGATCCTGGCGCACCAGGACCTGATGGTCGAGGTCGCCGGCCCCGCCTACGACGATGCCGCCTACGACAAGAAGATGTTCTCGCCGCGCGGGACGGACTTCGCGGTCGGGGCGGCCACCCCGGCCATCGGCTGGAACACCGATCTCCTGCCCAAGGGCCTGACGAGCTACGAGGACCTGCTGAAGCCTTCCCTGTCCGGGAAGTTCGGCATCATGGACGGCACGATCTCGGCCTCGTTGTCAGACTTCTACGGGTATCTCGGAGAGCTCTACGGCGACGACTTCCTCGACGAGCTGGCTGCCCAGGAGCCGCGCTTCTACCCGTCGTCGGTCCCGATGGGCGAAGCCCTCGCCTCCGGGGAGATCGCGGCGTCCAACTTCGTCAGCATCCCGCAGGTGGAGGCGGCCAAGGCCAACGGAGCGCCCGTGGACTGGGCGTTGATCGACGAGCCCTGGGGCACCCCGTACCAGGCCCTCATCGTCAAGGGCTCGGCTCACCAGAACGCGGCGCAGGTGCTGGCCAACTTCATGCTGACGCCGGAGGGACAGGCGGCGATCGCGAAGAACGTCGCCTCGGTGCTCCCGGACATCGACGGGGCCGTCGCGTTCGCGGGCGACCTGCGCCAGCCCGACCCGAAACGGATCGAGGCCGACGCCGTGGCGAAGTTCAACGAGATCTGGCAAGAGATCTTCGGCGGCTGATGAGCATGCGTGTCGCCGTCTTCGGAGCGAGCGCCCGCCCGGGCCTGGCTCAGGTCCGGCAGCTGCGTGCTGCCGGACACGAGGTCCGCGCCATCAGTCGGTCCGAGGTGACGATGGAGCCCGGCGTCGAGGTGGTCGCGGCCGACCTTGACGAGCCCGCCTCGCTCCTCGCCGCCTGCCAGGGGGTCGACGCCGTCTTCTACACGTCGCCGACGTTCGCCGGCCGGGCCTCGGCGGTGGAGCGGTCCGCTCGGCTGGGGGCCGCCGCGCGTCAGGCGGGCGTGGCGCGAGTGGTGTACAACACCACGACGTGGCACCCCGACTCCGTCACGGGTGTCCCGACGATGGACCACGCCTTTCTCAAGACCGAGGCCCTGGTGTCGTCCGGCGCGCCTGTCACGGTCATCCGGCCGTCGTTGTTCATGGACAACCTGTTGACCGCATGGGTCAAGCCCGAGCTGCTGCGGCGTGGGGTGCTCGCCTATCCCCATCGTGAGGACCTGCGGGTCAGCTGGATCAGCCTGGACGACGTCGCCAGGGCGATGGTCCACACGCTCGCCGCACCGTCGACCACGGCGGTCGGTGCCGTGGTCGATCTGGGAGGACCCGAGACGCTGACCTCGCCGGACGTGACCGACAGGCTGGGCGCCGTGCTCGGTCGCACCGTCGTCTACGAGCGAATTCCGGAGCGAGAGTTCGGCCGTCGGCTGGCCGCCATCTTCGGCACGACGATGGGCATGCCACCCGAGCAGCTGGTCGACGATCTGGAGGCGCACTACGTGTTCAAGAACGCTCACAACCCCTTCGAGATCACGGACGTGCACGAGCTCGTGCGGGACCTGTCGACGGAGCCGATGTCACGGTGGCTGGCCCGCCAGGACTGGTCGCGCGACGGCGGAGTCGCGCCGGGTTCCCTGTCGGGCTGACGGCGCCGTTCGCGGTCAGGTCTCCTCGACGGCCGTCACCGGCGGCGGGGTCCAGGAGCCGTCGCGACACGCGGCACGGGGACCGTAGATGCGGAGCATCAGACGAAATCCGCCCGGCGGGCAGGGCAGCCAGTTCGCGCGGCCGCGGGTGGGCTCGGTCGCGGAGACGTCGATCGTGAGGCCGCCGTCGGGGTCGCGCACCAGACCCGGCGTACGGTCCCCGACCGCGTACCGGTCGAGCTCGTTGTCGACCAGCAGCCCTTCCGCGTGATACATCGTGAGCGACCAGAAGTGGTCCGCCGGCGGCAGGGAGTCTGCACCGAACGTGAGCCGGTACCGGTGCGCCCCGTGGAGCCGACGCCCCGTCGCGTCGGTCTCCGCGACGGGGTAGACGGCCTCGGTCGCGGGCTCGATGTAGATCTGCGCGGCGGCCACCGCCGCACGGAGCAGCCAGTCCTCGCCGAACTCGACACCCCGCAGGTTCGTGGTCCACCCGTCCACCTGTCGACCGAGCGAGGACACGGCGTCCAGGACGAGCTGTCGACCGCGATCCGCAGCCCGGGTCACCCATGCCGCGTCCAGGTCGATGGCGGGGTCGTCGAGCCCGGTCGCGGCCAGGTCCGCACGGATGCCGGCGGGGACGTCTGCGGGCGGCCAGTCCTGGAGGATCCGCCGGAGGTCGGCGACGAAGGACTGCGAGGAGCCCGCTCGCCGGACGTCGTCGACGTCGGGCAGGGGGTCGTGGCCGACGGCCTGCGAGGTGTCCTGGCGACTCGCGACGGCGTCCTGCAGGGCGTGCACGCGGGCGAGGTCACCGGGTGCGGACGGTTCGACGAGCATGCGGATCGCCACCATGACCTGCCGATGGGGGGAGACGATCTCCAGGTCGCGATCGGCGCTGGGGTGCCACGGTGCCCGGACGTGCAGGGGCGGCAGCTGGCCGCCGTGGGTCGACTGCCCGACGGCAACGCTCGTGGTGTCCGCGAACCCGATCTGCACCGTGTAGTAGCGCTTGCCGAGGTCGGGGAGGTCGAGATCCAGGGGTCCGTCGGCGAGGTCGAACCAGCCGACGCTGTAGAGCGTGTCGACGTTGGGGGCCACGCCGACCCGGAAGCTGGGGTCCGACAGAGCCCGTTGGTGACCGATCCGACCGAGCGGGGCGCCCGCGAACCGCTCGCGCTCGGCCGGCGGTAGCGCGTCCTCGCGCGTCAGGTTCTGACGGACTGTGCAGGCGAGCAGCAACGGGTGGGCCCAGACGTAGGCGCGGGTCACCGCGTCCTCGCGGCCCGTGCCCGTGGGCAGGGTCGGTCGGGGGTCCTGGCTCACCGGAGCCCCGGCTCGCAGTAGAACGCCATGTAGCGCGAGATCTCGTCGTCGGAGGTCACCTGGACGAGGGACAGGAAGCTGCCGAACGTGCCGCGCACCTCGGGCACGATCCCCTCCACCACGGTGCCCAGCGAGCTGACGCCGTGACGCAGGATCTCGTGGGAGAAGGCCTTCTGGCCGCGCTGGTTGAAGGCTCGGTGCAGGTTCGCTCGCCCCATCACGACCGACATCCGGGCCGGATCGTCGACGTAGGGCGGGTGCGAGTACACCGCGTCCTCGCTGAAGACCTCGGCCGCACCGAGCGGGTCGCCGCCGTCGAGGCGCTCGAGATAACGACGGGTCGCCGGGGCTGCTGACGCGTGGGCGTCGCCGGACGGGAGCAGCGCGTCCTCGCGCGCGGTCCGGAACTCCAGGTACCGCACGACGCCACCGGCACCGACCTCGAGCACGGCCGCGACGGTCCGGGTGACGTCCCCACCGACGCGAGCGAGGAAGGCGTGCTCGGTGTCCGACAGGCGCCAGTGCGTCGTGTCGCCGATCTCGAGGCGGCGGTCGTCCGCGACCTCCTGCGGCGCGAGACGCGGCCCGGTCTCGCTGCCCGCCGGTGCGAGGCCGATCCGTGCGTCCGCCGCACACAGCGCGGTCGGGACGAGGCCGGTGCTGGTCGTGACGGCGAAGAACTCGTGGGCGAGCTCGGTCTGGCTCGAGCCTGCGGTCACGGCGCGGCCTCCCGGTGCAGGGACGGCGGGGCCCAGACGTGCTCCAGCATCTCGCGCCGGGGGCCGTAGGCGCGGAGCACGAGGAAGAACTCGGCCTCGGGTGCCGGCAGCCAGACCGGGCCGGGCCCCGGGTCGGTCGTCCGGATCGCGATGTGCACCGCCTCGCCGGTGCTCGCCGGGGCGACTCCGGGCGTCGTGGACCCGACGGCGTAGCGGTCGAGCTCGTTGGCCACCACGCGACCCGTCTCGGCGGAGTACAGGGTCAGGGACCAGAAGCTGTCGACCGGGGGCGGTGGGTCGAGCTCCAGGCGGTACCCGGCGCGACTGCCGTCGAGGGCTTGGCCCTCGGCGTCGACCCGGGTGTTGAACGACGTGTTCTCCTCCACGACGTTCGCGCCGAGGCCGACGAAGTTCATGATGGCGCGCGCCGTGACGTTGTGGCCGTGACGGCCTTTGTTCTCCACGCGTGTCCAGCCGGCCGGGATGGGGGATCCCAGCTGGTGCTGGTTGGACCGGACCAGGGTCATGGCGGCCTCGAACCCGGCGAGGCATCCGTCGTGCAGCGCCGGCGAGGCCGCGGTCGGGTCGAAGGCCTCGGCCGTGCCGATGCCGATCGAGCGGAACCGGGCCACGTGCACGATCTCCTCCTGCGCGACACCGCCGACGCGGAGGGCGGCGTCGAGCGCCGTGGCGAAGGCTGTCCAGTCGACCTCCACCGCGGTCGCGGAAACCCGGGGGAGCCCGGCGCCGAATCCGGCAGGGGCTCCGTCGACCGTGCTGACGGTGACGGCGTCCTGAAGCTTGGCGACCGCAGCGGCGTCCTCGCTCCCGAGGAGCTGGACCCGCAGGAGTCCCCACATCAGCGGCGATGCGACCGTGAAGCGGCCGGTGTCGTCGCCCGACCACTCCGGCAGGGCCAGGACGTGGTCGCGCGGCCCTCGGCCGTGCGTGCGCGTGCTGATGTTGGTCGCGTTGCCGTGCATGTCGAGCAGGTTCAACGTGTAGTAGCGCTCGCCGAAGTCGGGCAGGTGCACGCGGATGGCACCGCCACTGAGGTGAAGCCACGCGTTGGAGTAGAGCGTGTCGACGTTCGGGACCCGGAACGCGTCGAAGTCCGGGCCCGCGGTGCGGCGCTCGTGGCGGAAGACGTTGACCTGGCCCCAGGAGCCGTCCTCGGTGACGGTCGTCTGCTCGCAGCACTGGGCGTACTGCAGGACCGCAGGCAGGCCGAACAGCGTGGCCTCGAACGCGAGCGCGCGGCCGAGCTCGCGAGCGCTCCGGTCGTCGTCGGGCACCAGGTCCGGCGCGGTGGTCGGGGCGTGCTGGGCGACGGTGCCGAACGAGTAGGTCCGCAGCGTCGTGCCGGGCACGTTCGGGCTTCCGGGTTCGCTCACGTCAGACCTCGTCCAGATAGGGGCTGCTTGTGACCTGGGACACTAACAGTTAAAGTGAAGTCAGTTCAAACTATGGTGCAGCCGGACCACGACAGAAGGAGTGTGACCGATGTACAACCTGATCCTGATGGCTTCCCGACCCGACGACTGGACCCACGAGCAGTTCATCGAGTGGTGGCGCGGGGAGCACGCGGACATGACGTACGGACTCCCTGGCCTGCGCCGCTGGCTGCACACCGATGTCCAGGGCGCGTTCGAGGAGCGCTCCGAGGGCTGGGACGGCGTCTCGATCCTGAGCTTCGACGACAAGGCCGCCCTCGACGCGGCGCTCGCCAGCGAGGAGTGGGCCGCGGCCGTCAAGCACGTGGGTCGGATGCGCGGCAGCCGGATCGCCGTGATGGGCGAGGAGAGAGTCATGGTCGAGTGACCGCGCCGGCGACCTGGTGGGGCGATCTCGGGTGCTACCAGGTCGCCGCCGGGGTGCACCGCATCCCGCTCACGATGCCGAACGACGGACTCCGCGCGGTCAACGTGTACGCGCTGGAGGTCGACGACGGACTCGTGCTGGTCGACGGCGGCTGGGCCGTCGAGTCGGCCTTCGGGGAGCTCGAGGCGGCACTCGCCACGATCGGGCGCTCGCCGCAGGAGATCCGCGACGTCTACGTGACGCACGTGCACCGCGACCACTACACCTTTGCGGTGCGGCTGCGGGAGCGGTACGGGACGCGGGTCCACCTCGGCTCGCCGGAACGCCCTGGCCTGGCCGCGGTCCGCTCCCTCGCGAGCAACGTCCCCATGAGCTCGCTGCGTGAGCTGGCGCGGTCCGGCGCCAGCGACCTGGGAGCCCGGATCGAGGCGATGACGCGCGACCTCCCGTTCGACGTCGCCGACTGGGCCGACCCGGACTCGTGGGTCGAGGGCGGACCGATCGACCTGGGTGGCCGAGTGCTGGAGGCGGTGCCCACGCCGGGGCACACCAAGGGCCACGTCGTCTACCACGACCTCGACCACGGTCTCCTCTTCTCGGGCGACCACGTGCTGCCCACGATCACGCCGTCGATCGGCTTCGAGCTCGGCGACTGGGACCTGCCGCTCGGACGCTTCCTGGGTTCGCTCGAGCTCCTGCTGGCGGGCCCCGACGCGCGTCTGATGCCAGCCCACGGCTACCCGGGGGACAGCGTCCACGAGCGGGTCGAGGCCCTGCTCGAGCACCACCGGGTGCGGTTCGACGAGGTGCAGGACGCGGTCCGAGCCTGTGGCGGATCGGCCACGGCGCTCGAGGTGGCGGAGCGCCTGCTGTGGACCCGGCGCCGCACACCCTTCGTCGACCTCGACGACTTCAACCGGATGATCGCGGTCTGCGAGACGATCGCCCACCTCGACGTGTTGGTCGACCGCGACGAGCTCGACTCCCAGCGCGCCGACACCGTGGAGGTCTTCCGGGCCTGAGGACAGCGCGGCCGACTCCGTCGGGGCGCGCAGCCGTCGTCCGGGGACGGACTCCACCGCGAGAGCGAGGTATCAGATGTCGAGCGTCGACAGGATCGTGACCGATCGACGCCGCGCGCCGGTCCTGCCGGCCCTGGCCTCCCGGTGGTTCCGGTTCGTCGCGCTGTTCCAGCTCGGCAACGCGCTCGCCGTCTGGTCGCAGGTCGTGGCGGGGCAGTGGGTCCTGGTCGAGACGGGTGCCTCGGCGTTCGTCGTCTCGCTCGTGCCGGCCGCGGTGAGCCTGCCGTTCGTGCTGCTCGCGCTCCCGGTCGGATCGGTCGTGTCGCACCGACCGCGCGAGTCGCTCATGGCGGCCGCGATGGCTGCGGCCGCGGCGGCAAGCGTTGCGGCGGCGCTGCTGACCGCCGCAGGCCTTGTGGGTCCCGTGGTCCTCGTCCTCGTGACGGCCGTGATCGGCGTGGCCCTCGTCGTCGTGGGCGTCGCGTGGCAGTCGATGCTCCCCGAGACCGTCGACCGGTCCCTGATCTCCTCGGCGACGGTGCTCGACGGTGCGATCTTCAACGCCGCGCGCGCCCTGGGCCCGGTGCTGGCAGGCGTCGGACTCGTCGTCCTGGGCCCCACCTGGGTCTTCGCCGCGAATGGCGCGCTCTTCACGGTCGCCGCCGCGGCGATGCTCGTGAGCCGTCGCCGCTGGCCGAGTGCGGTCGGCACGCGCGAGCCGCTGTGGCGGTCGATGGGCTCGGGCGTGTGGTTCGTGCGCCACTCGCCGTGGACGAGGCGACTGCTGTTCCGGATGTTCGCGTTCGGTGTTCCCGCGGCCTCGCTCTGGGCCCTGCTGCCGGTCGTGGCCCACGACCGGCTCGAGCTGTCGTCGGTGGGTCTCGGTGTCGCCACGGGCATGCTCGGCCTGGGTGCCGTGGCGGGCACGTTCTTCATCGCCCCG
>JAHEXN010000116.1:8597-9448 GCA_023252095.1 Actinomycetes bacterium
CCTACGGCCTCGTCCTCGTGGTGCTGGCCGTCTCGACGTCCGCGCCGCTCGTGGTCGTCGCGCTCGTCCCTGCGGGCGTCGCCTGGGTCGGCGTGCAGAGCACCTGGATGATGCTGGCCAACCAGGCGCTCCCGGGCTGGGTCCGTCCCCGGGTCGTCGCGATCATGCTGCTGGTCTTCCAGGGCAGCCAGGCGATCGGCGCGGTCGCGTGGGGCCTGCTCGCCGACGCGATCGGCACGCCGGGCGCCCTCGGTGTCGCGGCGGCGTGCCTGGGCGTCACGGTCAACGGCTTCCGACGTCGTGGTCTGTCGGGCACCGAGGGCCTCGAGCCCCTGCGGATCGAGCCGCAGCACGACCTGGAGGTCGCCGACCTGACGGGCCCCGTGCAGGTCGAGCAGTCCTACGAGGTTGCCGAGTCGCGACGGGAGGCATTCGTCCTGGCGGCGCGCGACCTGCGCATGTCGCGCCTGCGGATGGGCGCGCAGGCCTGGGTCCTGCTGGTCGACCCGCTGCGGCCCGGCCACTTCATCGAGCGCTACCGCCTCGCCGAGGCCCCCGAGCTGCGGCTCATGGGACACGAACGACTCACGGTGCCGGAGGACCTCGTCCGCCGCCGGCTCGAGGAGCTGACCGACAGTGCGCCACCGCCGCGCCTGCTGTCGGTCGTGGAGCTGGGGACGCCACGCCGGACAGTGCCCCGACGCCCCGCTCGTCCCCACGACGTCATCACCCCAGGAGGATCCACATGACCGATCACGTGCCGCACAGGTTCGAGGGGAGCGTCGCCCTCGTCGTGGGGGCGGGGTCCGGCATCGGCGCCGCCGTGGCCCGCCGGGTCGCCGCCGAGGGGG
>JAHEXN010000330.1 GCA_023252095.1 Actinomycetes bacterium
ACGCGGCTGCCACGGCACTGGGCAGCCGCCCGCCGTGGGACTTCACAGCCGACTCCAGGTCCTGCAGGTCCGATCCCGAGGCGATCTCGTGCTCGACGATCACGACGGGAGCGGTCTCCCCTGGCGCGAGACCCAGGTCCAGCGGGAACGTCGGCAGGACCCCGCCGTGTCCGGCCACGATCTCCCGCCACCGGGCGACCTCGGGAGCCTCACGGCTCGCGGCCGCGGCCCGAGCCCGCTCGGCGACGGCGTACTCACCGAAGCCGCCGGTCGGCGGCAGGGCCGCGACGTCGGCATCCGGGCGCAGGTGTCGTTCGTACTGACCAGCGAGCTCACCGGCCAGCAGGATCTGGGACGCCGCATCCGTGAAGGCGTGGTCGCACCCCCACATGAAGGAGAACTCCGTGCCGGCATCGATCACGACCAGGCCGAAGCCGGGCCAGGAGCCGGGCGTGCACGTCTCACCGAGCACCTGGTCGAGCAGGTCGTGCAGCGACTCCCCGGCACGACCGTTCGCCTCTGTGAGCTCCTCCACCAGGAAGTCCGTGTCCGCGATCGCCTCGGGAGGCATCACCCGTCGCACGGGTTCGGCGGGGCCCTGCTGGCCGATGTCGAACCAGGAACGGTGACCTTCGTGTCGGCGCAGGAAGGTCGCCACGGCCGCGGACCATGCGATCGGGTCGAAGGGTTCCGGGATCGTCGAGGCGATGCCCGTCCACGCCCGGTGTGACCGGCCGGCGGCCTGGTTCGTCGCGTAGGCCGCCACGTGGTCGGCCTGCAGGAACGACGGCGGGCTGGCCGAGACCGGAGCCTGAGCCGCGCGCGCGAGGAGGTCGGTAGTCGGGCGCACCACGAGCACCCGGCCGGGCGGCGGGGACCACGCACGCACGGGCCCGAGCCTCATGCGCCGATCCGACCCGTGTCGTGGGCCGAGACCAGGTGGGCCATGTGCTCGAGCTCGTCGACCAGCGCGTCCACGAACCGGTCCATCGCCCGGCGCGCGCGCTGACCCGAGGGCCAGCGTGCCGACAGGTTCATGCCCTCCGAGGAACGCACGACCCACAGGTAGACCTCGTCGGCGTCGGGCGCTGCCGCTCGCAGGGTTCGTCCCGACCACTCCTGCCAGTGCGGTGCGCCGGGCGTGTGGCGGACGTCGACGTAGGACACGACGAACCGGGGGCCGTCGGTGACTCCCAGCAAGGAGCTGATCCGAGGAAACGGCGTGCTCGCCAGGTGGCGAACGGCCGCCAGGGCTCGGTCGGCGGCCTCGACCGCCAGAGCCGTGGTCGACACGCCGGACAGGTCGATCGTGAGCGGCGCGATCCCGACGTACCAGCCGACCGACCCGGCGTAGCACGCCTCGTGACGGGTGTGCGTCGGCTGGGCCAGCCGGATCACGTCGACTTCCCCGACCCGCTGCGTGGCTCTCGCCACGGCACCGAACGCGGCGGACTGCAGCCCGAATCCCGCGCTCCGAGCCCAGGCACTGACGTCCTCGGTCCGATCCGGGCCGAGCAGCACGGTCGACGCCGAGCTCTGGAAACGCTCAGCCTGGCCGGGCGGACGCTGGGCGAGATCGGCGTCAGGGAACGTCGGGAATCGGGCCCGGTCACCGGCACCACCGAGGAAGGCCTCCCACGTGCGCACGGCCTCCCCCTGCGCCGAGACGAGCTGGCCGAGGCGGCGCTCGAACGCGGCGAAGTCGACGTGGCTGCCGACGTCGATCCTGCCGAGCTCTCGGTCGCTGTCGCCGCACAGGGCGCGCCGGTACAGGTCGACGATCTCGCCGAACCACAGCAGCTGGGAGTACGCGTCCATGACCGCGTGGTCGGCACCGAAGGCGAGATGGAAGCCGTCAGGACGCGGCTCCGAGCCTGCTCCCTCCTCCTCGGCGGCTTGCAGCGAGGCGAACACGACATGGGGCCACGTGCGCGGACCGACCTGGCGGAACGCCGCGTCGATCGTGTCGTGAGCCGCGGCCCGGTCGACCACGACCGACTCCTGGGCCCGCACGTCGACGGCGTCGGACCCGCAGGTCCGGCGCCGCCATCCACCGCGGTCGTCCGAGCTCGCCGTGACCGTCGTGCGCAGAACCTCGTGGCGCGACATCCAGGCTCGCAGGGTCCGTCGGACCAACCCCGCCGAGAACGGCATCGGGACGAACATGACCGCCCCGATCCAGGCACCGTCATGTGCCGTGGCCAGGTGGTTCTCGTGGTCGTACGACAGCTCCCGCTGATCATCGATCCAGGCCGTCTCGTCGACCACGGGGGTCCAGGTCGTGATGGTCCCGCCGGGCAACGGGTAGTCGGCCAGCTCCGTGTATTCCATGCACCCCTCCTTGCATCGAACGCCCCGGTTCTCCCGTACCAAGAAGTCGATCCTCATCATGGCAGTCGGCTCTTCACTGCCGGCTCGCTGAGACCCATGACAAACGTCACAGCGCCAGGGGCTGGTCCCCGACCCTCGCGGATCGGTTGAATCCGCCTCAGGCCGGTGCGACCGCACCGTCGACCTCGGGGGAGGGACCACGCCGATGACCGTGCGCCAGACCTTCGGTGACGACATGTTCCTGCGCCGTCATCGGGGACTCGGGGCGCCCGTCGTCAACCAGTTCGTCTGGCAGTTCGGACGCCACCTGGCACCTGCGGCGGTCGCCGACTTCGCCGC
>JAHEXN010000117.1:0-613 GCA_023252095.1 Actinomycetes bacterium
AGAGGCAGGCGTCCGTCGTCGTCTCGGCCTCGAGGGCGCCGCTCTGCTCCCGGCGCGACAGGACGGGCGCATGGTCGGCTTCGCACTGGTCGCACCCCGGCCCGAGACCCTGGAGCTCTTCCACCTCGCGGTCGACCCGAGCACATGGGGCCGGGGGCTGGCGTCGGAGCTGCTGCGCGCCGTCGACTCCCGTGCGGGCGTCGTCGGACGAAGGACCCTGGAGCTGTGGGTCATCGACGACAACCAACGCGCGGTGGGGGTCTACGAACGGGCGGGCTGGAGCCGGACGGAAGAAACGCGGCGGGACGCGATGTCCGGTCGGATCGAGCGCCGACTCGTGCTGAAGCTCGCCACGGAGAAATGACGGGTGGGCCAAAACTCTCAGGCCGATTCGACGGTGACCCCAGGCTTTCCGTCCGGCCAGTAGAGGTCAGCCAGTAGATCGGGGAGCTCGGTCTCCATTGCGTCGGCGATCAGCAGCAGGTTCTTGAGTGTCGGATTCCTCGTCTCCCCCGACTCCCAGCGGTGCCACTGCTGCAGGTCCTTGCCGATGCGGTTTGCTGCCGCTTCCAACGTGACGTTGTTCGCGGCTCGCCACTCCCGCATGTGTTCG
>JAHEXN010000117.1:623-9396 GCA_023252095.1 Actinomycetes bacterium
AAATGTTGAAAAGTCAGAGGGGGTGCGGATCGGACGTGGAATCCCTCGCAAACCCCATCCTGAACGCGCCCTATGACATGCCGTCGCGGCACTTCGTAATGGGTCCGAAGGGGCCAACCGGCGAGGTGGCGACTGGTCGTCGCGCGAGTGAGTCATTCGTGCCCATCGCCCAGGCGGTCAAAGGCGCCGACGGGTCGGTGCAGACCACGCTCGAGTTCGAGGGGACCGTCGAGCGCCGGGAGCCGAACGAGCTGATCAACAGCATTCGGCGCGAGGTCGACCTCTGGAGGGCGCAGAACTATCCCCGTGCCACGGCCATCAGTCGCAAGCTCATGCTCCACTGGGCCGAACCCTCACGGGAGAATCGCGTCCTCTTCTGTCAGCGCGAAGCGGTCGAGACCGCGATCTACCTGCACGAGGTCGCCGGCCGCGAGGACTTTCGAGACTTCCGCGGGTCGATCGCGGCGCACAACGAGACCTACAACGACGGTCTTCCCCGAATCGCTCTGAAGATGGCGACGGGCAGCGGCAAGACCGTGGTCATGGCCATGCTGATTGCCTGGCAGACCTTGAACAAGGTCGCATCGCCGCGAGACTCTCGGTTCGTCAAACGATTCCTGGTCGTGGCGCCAGGAATCACGATCCGCGACCGTCTGCGGGTTCTGGTACCTAGCTCGCCGGGAAATTACTACGCCGAGCGGGACCTGATTCCCGCCGATCTCGAGCACCAGCTCGGCCAAGCGAGGCTCGCGATCACGAACTATCACGCGTTCCTCAAGCGCGACACCAAAGAGTTCGCTGGGGTCGCAGCGAAGACGAAGCAGCTGCTGCGCGGAGACCGCGCCGACATCAGCTTCGAGGAGTCCGACGAGGCCATGGCTCAGCGGGTGCTGCGTGATCTTGGCTTGGGCTCCGGCGACGTCATGGTCCTGAATGACGAGGCGCATCACTGCTATCGAGACCGTCCCATCCAGGCAGCGGAGGCGAAGTCGCTGAAGTTCTCGGCCGAGGAGAAGGCCGAGGCCAAGCAGGCGAACGAGGACGCGCGCGTCTGGTTCAAGGGGCTCCACGTCATCAAGAAGCACGTCGGCATCAAGGTCATCGCTGATCTGTCGGCCACGCCCTACTACCTCAAGGGCAGCGGCTATCACGAGGGCTTTATCTTCCCGTGGACCGTCAGCGACTTCTCCCTCATGGACGCGATCGAGTCCGGAATCGTGAAGGTGCCTCGGCTGCCGGTCGACGACGACGCCGCCGGCGAAGAGGTGGCATATCGCGACCTGTGGGAGTCGGTCGGTCCGGAGCTGGGCAAACGCAAGCTCAGCGCGATCGAGATTCGTGACTGGCACATGCCGGCGCGTCTGGAGGCGGCACTCCGGAGTTTGTACGCGAACTACGAGAAGTCGTATCGCGACTGGGAGCAGAAGTTCCGCGCTGCAGGTGAGCCACCGCCAGTCTTCATCGTCGTGTGTCCCAACACATCGGCATCGAAGCTCGTCTACGAGTGGATCTCGGGCTGGGAGATCAGCCGAGACCAGGGCTTCACGGAGCACACCGACGGCAAGCTGGCCTTATTCAGCAACGGCGAGGACGGGAAGGCCGTCGACCGTCCCCGAACCATCCTGGTCGACTCTGCGCAGCTTGAGTCCGGTGAACCGCTGAAGGGCGACTTCAAGGCCGCAGCAGCAGGTGAGATCGAGGCCTACAAGTCTGAGCACCGGCGGCGCAACCCCGGCGCCGACACCGACAAGATCACGGACTCCGAGCTTCTGCGCGAGGTCCTCAACACGGTCGGCAAGCGTGGACGCCTCGGTGAGCAGGTGCGGTGTGTCGTGAGCGTGGCGATGCTGACCGAGGGTTGGGATGCCAATACCGTCACCCACATTCTGGGCATCCGGGCTTTCCGCTCGCAGCTGCTGTGTGAGCAGGTCGTCGGGCGCGGGCTGCGGCGACGCTCCTACGCGCTGACCGAGGACGGCACCTTCGCTCCGGAGTACGCGAACGTCTACGGGATCCCGTTCGCCTTCATCCCATCGGAGCACGAGGTGGGCAGCGCTGAGCCGCCCCCTCCAGCGGTCGAGGTCAGCTCGCTCGCTGGGCGCGAGCGGTTCAGGATCGAGTTCCCGAACGTCGACGGCTACCGCACCGAGATCCCTGACGCACCGATCGAGTTCGACCCGACCGATGAGACGCGCCTGGTGGTGGGTCAGGACAACGTTCCGACATGGACACGCTTGGCAGGCATCGCGGGCGAGTCGGACGAGGCTCGTGACTCCGGAGGTGAGGTTCGGGAGCAGCAGGTTGCCTTCGAGATCGCCTCGCGGCTGTTGCGACTGCACTTCACCGACGATGACGATGCGCCGCGCATCTGGCTGTTCCCTCGTCTTCTCGAGGTCTGCCGGTCATGGATGGCGGACTGCGTGACGTATGAGCCCGGATATGACGTCGGGCGCCTCGCACTCGCCGAGGCCCAGGCCGAGGCGGCCGAGAAGATCCACCGAGCGATCGTGCAGCACCCTGGCAGCCGAGGGGCGCGGATTCGCGGCATGTTTCGCCGGGACCAGGCGTTCGGCGCCACGGACGCCGTTGAATTCGTGACCCGCAAGGCCGTGATGGAGGCAGGGAAATCCGAGGTCTCGCACGTCGTGCTCGACGGCAAGGACGGCAACACCTGGGAGCAGATCCTCGCCCTGGAGTGCGAGCGCCTCGACGACGTGGCGGCCTACGTCAAGAACGACCACCTCGGATTCACGATCCCCTACGTCCACCGCGGTCACAGCCACTCCTACATCCCTGACTTCATCCTCCGTCTGAGGAAACGCGATGGCGATGTTCAGCGGCACTTGATCGTCGAGGTCTCGGGAGGTCAGAAGAGCCCCGGACCCACGATCGAGAAGGCCCAGACCACGCGCACCAAATGGTGTCCGGCGGTCAACAACGACGGCCGCTTCGGCCGCTGGGGCTACACGGAGATCACGTCGATGCTCGACGTGCGCCAGCGGCTCCAGGATGCCATCGACTCGCTGTACGCCGACGGAGCCGTCATCGGAGACACGGACCTGCAGGACTTCCACCGAACCCATGTGAACGAGGTGCGCCGTGGTGCGTAAGGCCAAGCCGAACGGACCGACTCGAGTCGAGGCGACGACCCACGGCGACAAGCGAGCCAACATCCCCACCGTCGATGCCCAGGACCTCGTCGATCCCGAGCTGCAGGAGGCGCGGCGTATCCGCTTGGAGCGAAAGCTGCCGACGCCTGAGCTCCTCTGGCGCGGCAAGCACGACGCCGACCTTGATGTTGAGGCACCACCGATCTACATCCAGGAGAAGATCGACCCGCGGGTGCTGGTCGAGAACCTACGAAAGAACGCGAGTGCCGACCAGCCGCAGCCGGAGCCGGAGCTGACGCTCTTCGACACGTTCGACGGGCTTGACGAGCTGGATGCCGTCGACTTCTACCGCCATGAGGCGAACTGGTCGAACCGCATGATCCTTGGCGACTCGCTGCAGGTCATGGGCTCGCTCGCCGAGCGGGAGGCGCTGCGCGGCCAAGTGCAGATGGTCTATCTCGACCCGCCGTACGGCATCAAGTTCGGATCAAACTGGCAGGCGTCGGCCCGCAAGCGTGACGTGAAGGACGGCAAGCTAGAAGACGCCGCTCGCGAGGCCGAGCAGATCAAGGCCTTCCGCGACACGTGGGAGCTGGGTATCCACTCGTACCTCTCCTACCTGCGCGACCGACTTGAGCTCGCGCGTGACCTCTTGACCGAGAGCGGATCCTGCTTCGTCCAGATCGGCGACGAGAACGTGCATCTAGTCCGAAGCCTGATGGACGAAGTCTTCGGCCCCGAGAACTTTGTCAGCCTCATCACGTTCTCGAAGACCACCGGGCAGGAGACGTTGCAGCTGGCAAACGTTGCCGACTACCTCCTCTGGTTTGGCAAGACGAAGTCCGTGACCAAGGTGCGTCAGCTCCTGAGGCCGAAGGTTGTCGGAGGCGAAGGCGCGAAGGAGTACAAGCGGGTCGAGCTCCCCGGCGGCGAACTCCGGCCCGCCACTCGAGACGAGCTGGAGGGTGCGTTAGCACTGCCCTCAGGAGCACGTCTGTTCACGACTGGGGACATCACCTCAGATGGCGGCAGCGCGCCAGATATCGAACTGCCCGACGGTCGCGTGCTTCGAGGGAAGGCGGGCGTGCACTGGAAGACCACGACTGACGGGATACTCAAGCTCTGGCGCGCTGGGCGCGTCATGCCGAGCGGAGGATACCGAATCTACAAGCGCTACTTCGACGATTTCCCGGTAGTCCGAAGCACCAACATCTGGTCGGACGTGCGCAGCGAATCGGACTGAAGTTACGTGGTCCAGACGGCGAGTTCAGTTGTCGAACGGTGCATGTTGATGTGCACAGATCCGGGGGACCTGGTGCTCGATCCGACCTGCGGGTCCGGGACGACGGCCTACGCCGCCGAACAGTGGGGGCGGCGGTGGATCACGATCGACACCTCTCGTGTGGCGCTGACGCTCGCACGGCAGCGGTTGATGGGCGCCAAGTACCCCTTCTACCTTCTTGCTGACTCCGAGGCCGGCCGAGCAAAGGAGAACTCACTCTCGGCGACTCCGTTGCCCCCTTCGGCGGTGACGAACGACATCCGGCACGGGTTCGTCTACGAGAGGGTTCAGCACATCACCCTCAAGTCCATCGCCAACAACCCCGACATCATCGAGGGAATGAGCCGCGCTGAGATCGATGCCGCGATCAAGCGTCACGCCGACTTTGAGAAGCTCTACGACAAGCCGTACGAGGATCCGAAGACGGTGCGAGTCACTGGACCGTTCACGGTCGAGAGCCTGAGCCCCCACCGGTCACTGGCGTTCACTGGCACCGACGAGCGACACGAGTCGGCGGCCGAGGCGAAGGGTGCCGCGGACGGTCAGAACTTCGAACAGTCGATCCTCGACAACCTCGCCGCGGCCGGTATTCAGAACGGAGCGAAGGGCGAGCGCATCAAGTTCGAGACCCTCGAGCCGTACGCGGGTGCCTATATCCAGGCGGTGGGTGAGCGGATCCTCACGGAGGCTAGTCATGCGGCCCCGACACGGGTCGCCATCGCTCTCGGCCCGCAGTACGGCACGGTGAGCCCGAGCTTCATCAAGGGCGCGGCTAAGGAGGCGATCAAGGACGACAGCATCGACCTGTTGTGCGTCCTGGGTTTCGCGTTTGATGCGCAGGCCAGTGAGGTCAAGGAGGTTGACGGTGTCGACCTCGAGCCGGGTTTTGCCTCTGTCGAGGGTGAACGGCGCGTGGGTCGGCTTCCCGTGCTCTTCGTCCGCATGAACGTGGACCTCCTCATGGGGGAGGAGCTCAAGAAGACCGGGGCCGGCAATCTGTTCACGGTCTTCGGGGAGCCTGACATCGACGTGCGCGTCGAGGGCGGGCAGGTCATCGTGCAGATCCGAGGCATCGACGTCTACGACCCGACAACTGGGCAGGTCAAGAGCGTCAGCACGAGTCAGATCGCTCTTTGGATGATCGACACCGACTATGACGAGGAGTCGTTCTTCGTCCGGCACTGCTACTTCACCGGCGGCAACGATCCCTACAAGCGACTCAAGAATGCCCTGAGGGCCGATGTTGATGCAGATGCGTGGTCCGAGCTCTACTCGACGACTTCGCGCCCCTTCGACGCGCCCGCGACAGGCAAGATCGCCGTGAAGGCCATCAACGACTATGGCGACGAGGTCATGAAGGTCTTCGACGTCTCGTGAGCGCCGCCGAGGTGGCAGCGGATCAGTCGGTGCGCCGACGCCTCACTGGAGGGATCTCGAGCTCAGGGATCGCACGCTTCATGTAGCGATCGAAGTGAGGGACGGTGAACTCGGCTTGGCCATGCTCCGGCGTGTAGAGCAGCCCCATCGCAATGAGCTCGGCGCGAGTAGGCGCAACCTGCGGCGAGGTGCGGCCCATGACCTCGGCGATGTCAGCGCTTCGTTGGGGTCCGGGCCCCAGCTCAGCCATGGCGCGCAGGTAGGCGCGCTGCATGGCGGTCGACCGGTCGAGGCGTACGCGGAAGAAGGAGGAGTCGAGCTTCGCCTCGTAGAGCTCGACCGCGTGCCGGACATCGTCGACCTGGATCATGGGCCCGTCCGCGTGCGGCCAGACGGCGTAGCCGAGCTCCTGGACGAAGTACGGGTATCCGTCGGTGATCTGGACGGCGAGCTCAAGTGCGTCGTCCGAGAAGTCACCACCTTCCTCCTGGGCGGGAACACGGAACGCCAAGCGCGCGTCAGGTCCGGTCAGACTTCCGATGGCAGGAAACTTGAACAATCGTTCGGCATACGACTTGGCGTCGCCGGCCAACTCGGCGATCTGAGGAAGGCCGGCGCCAACCATCGTGATCGGTACTTCGCGCTGCACGGTTCGATGGAGCGCCGTGATCAGTGCCTCCAGCTGCGCTGTCGCCAGGAACTGAATCTCGTCAAGGAGAAGCACGACGCCTCGTGAGGCGGACTGTGCAGCTTCACCCACCGCGACGAAGAGGTCCGAGAGATCGAGCGCGAGGTCATCGTGATCAGCGCGGCCCTCGGCGGCTTTTACATCTAGGCCCGTCGTGATGGCTCCCGACTCGTCCACCGTGACCGTGAAGGACTTGAGGACGGAAGCTGCGTGCTGCATCCGTTCTCCCCAGCGAGCCCGAGGCGACAGATCGAAGAGGGCTCGGCGCATGTGGAGACCCACCTCCCGCCGAAAGTCCGTGTCGGCGTGCTTTCGAATCTCCATCTCCACCACGACCCAGTTTGACGCGAGAGCAGTGCGCCGGAATTGGCCCAGCAGGGCGGTCTTGCCCACTCCCCGAAGTCCGGTCACGATCATCGATTGCTCGGTCCGCCCGCGCTGAAGTCGGCCGAGAAGGAGCTGGAAGGAAGCGAGCTGATCGTCGCGGCCCAACATCACCTGTGGCTGAGCCCCGGCGTTGGGAGTATAGGGGTTGAGAATCGGGTCCACGGTGACCTTTGCAAGGTTAGGCGGGTTTAGGAACTTTCCATAAAGCATCATAAACGCCCTAACTGACAAGAGGAGTTGACGTCGATCTGGTCACTCTGCCTGTCAGGTGAGGCTCGCCTCAGTTAGGCTCGTCTACTGTGACCGCGACCCTGAGCGCACCGGCCTCCCCTGAGGTCGCGCCCACGAAGCCCGAGCACCGCTCGGGCGCTGGGCTGAGCGCGGGTCTGCTGGTGCTCCTCGCCGTGCTGACCGTGGTCGCCTTCGTGAGCGTCGTGCTCGGTTCGCGAGGCGTGGGCCTGTCGACCGTGTGGGACGCGATCGCCCACCACGACCCCGCCAACACCGACCAGACCGTGATCCGCGAGCTGCGCCTCCCGCGCACGATCCTCGGCCTGCTGGCGGGAGCGGCCCTCGGCCTTGCCGGAGCGATCCTGCAGGGCGTGACCCGCAACGCGCTCGCCGACCCGGGGATCATGGGCATCAACTCCGGTGCCGCCGCAGCCGTCGTGCTCTCGATCATGATCTCGGGCCAGAGTGACGTCACGACCTACATCTGGTGGGCGTTCGCCGGTGCGGCGGGCGCCACGATCCTCGTCTACGGCGTCGCGTCGTTCGGCCGGGAGGGCGCCACGCCCATCAAGCTGGCGCTGGCCGGTGCGGCGGTCAGCGCGGGCTGCTACTCCGTCACCACGGGCGTCACGATGCTCGACTCCTCCGCCCTGGACCAGCTGCGCTTCTGGCAGGTGGGATCGCTCGCCGGCCGCTACTGGCCGATCGTCGAGCAGACGGCGCCCTTCCTGGCCGCGGGCCTGGTGCTCGCGCTGTTCACGGGACGCTGGCTCAACGGCCTCGCGCTCGGCGACGACGTCGCCACGGCGCTCGGACAACGCGTCGGGCTGACGCGCGCCGGCCTGTTCGTCGTGGTCGTCCTGCTCGCGGGCGGCGCCACGGCCGCTTGCGGGCCCATCGTCTTCATCGGCCTCGTCGTCCCGCACATGGCGCGAGCGATCTGCGGGCCCGACTACCGCTGGATCACGGCCTACTGCCTGGTCCTGAGCCCCATTGTGCTGCTCACCGCCGACGTGCTGGGACGCGTCATGAAGCTCTCCGGCGAGGTGCAGGTCGGCGTGGTCCTGGGGCTGCTCGGCGCACCGGTCTTCGCGTTCCTCGTCCGCCGCCGCAACCTGTCGGAGCTCTGATGGCCGTCCTCGAGCGCGAGCCCGCGCCCAGCACCCGCGACGTTGCAGACACCCGGTCGGTCATCACGCGCGTGCGCCTGCTGCGGCGCGGACGCACGATCTCGGTGACCCTGGTGCTCGCGGCGGTCGCCTTCGCGCTGTTCGTCGGCACCATGATGATCGGCAGCTTTGCGGTCTCGCCCTGGCAGGTCATCCTGGCCACGTTCGGCTTCGAGACCGATCCCGGCGTCGAGTACGTCGTGCGCGAGGTGCGGCTCTCGACCGCGGCCACCGCGCTGGGCACGGGCCTCGCGATGGGGCTGGCCGGCATCATCTTCCAGCGCCTGCTGGCGAACCCCCTGGCGTCGCCCGACTTCGTAGGTGTCTCGGCGGGCGCGAGCTTCTTCGCCGTCAGCTCGATCGTCGTGCTCAACCTGCAGGGCGAGATGGTCTCCGCGGCGGCGCTCGTGGGGGCCCTGCTCGCGGCGCTCCTGGTCTACCTGCTGGCGTGGCGCGACGGGATCACGGGCTACCGGTTCATCCTGATCGGCATCGGCGTGAGCCAGTTCTTCCTCGCCGGCTCCGGCTA